>NZ_JBXUHE010000014.1:0-132219 GCF_057180585.1 Actinomycetospora sp. 2LY8.5 | reverse complement strand
CGCACGCGTCGCCCAACGCCTCCTGGCCATGACCGCCGCCATCTGGCACAACCGAGCCACCGGCCAGCCCCTGACCCGATCACTGATCGCCTACGACCACTGATCGGGTTCGGACTTACTCGTCTAGGGGGTGGTCGTCGGGCCCGGCGCGACGTCGACCGTCACCGGCACGGTGACAATCTGCCAGTCCCGCTGGACCTGCACCCAGAGCTGGTAGCGCCCGGCGCGCGGGAACGTGTGCTCGACGGTGATCCGCGGGCCGTACGTGCCGGCCGGTCCGGCGGGGCTCATGTCGTGGACGTGGCCGAACGCCGACGCCGGATCCATCGGATCCGGGGCCCCGGCCAGGCCCGGGCCGAGCACCATGAGGTGGCCGGCCATGCCCAGCCAGCCCTGCAGGTCGGTCACCGGCCGGCCGCCCTCGCCGAAGGTCGCCGAGATCGGGGTCGGACGGCCCGCCACCGCCTCGGGCACCGTCACGTCGACCTGCATGCCGTCCACCTCGCGCGCACCCGGGCCCGGCGCGGGAGCCACGGCCGCGGGTGTGCCGGCGACGTCGAGCGCCGTGCGCGCCACCTGGTGCCCACCGCCGCCCGCCCGCTCCATCTCGGCGAACAGGCCGTAGCCGCCGGCGGTCGCGGGCGTCAGGCGCACGACGTAGTGCCCGGGGGCGGTGCGGACCGGGTGCACGTGATCCAGCGAGCCGTCGGGACCGATCACCGCGAGGTGGATCAGGGCGTCGTCGTGGACGGCGAGGTCGTCGACTCTCGAGCCGGTCGAGGAGTCGGTGAGGTCGAGCGCGAGGTCGACGGGAACGCCGGCGGTCGCGGGGGCGGCGGTGCTCGCGGTGACGACGACGCTGCCGCTGATCACGGGCATCGGGGCCGCCCGCGTGCTCGGCGCCGCGCCGCCGTGGCCGGCGTGCCCGCCGGCGGGCGCGGTGACCGGTGCCGGGGTGGCGTCGGGGGCCGGAGCCGCCGCCGGGGTCGTGGCGGGGGCCGTTGCCACCGCCGTCGCCGCGACCGTCACCCCGACCAGCGCGACCGCGCCGAGACCAAGCGCCCAGCGGGGCCGGGAACGTGCGCTCGGGGTGAGGGCACCGATGAGCCCGACGACGCCGAGCAGCGCGCCGATCCGGACAGCCCACACCCAGCCCGGCGTGGGCTCCGGGGCGGCGATCGTGAGCGGGACGCGTGCGACGGTGGCGCCATCGGTGACGGCGACCTCCCAGGCGCCCGGAGCGTCCACCGTCAGGGCGACCTCGTGCGGCTGCCCGACCGGTGCCGCGGGAACCGCGACAGGATCGACCGGGGCGGCGCCGGGGCGCACGGCGGCGAGCGCGACCTCACCGGCCGGGGCGTCGCCGCGCGGGAGCACGACGACCGGCATCCGGCCCTCGCCCCCGGGCGGCGCGGTGATCGTCAGCTGGAGCTCGCGCGTCGGCAGGTCGAGCTCGAGGCGCGTGACGCCGGTCGGCGTCGGCTCGTGCGCGAACGCGGCCGGGGCCACGAGCGCCGCGAGGACGCCGACCAGGGCGAGCAGGACGGCCGTCCGACGGGGTGCCTGCCGCGCGATCACGGGGACACCGTAGAGCCGCGACACCTCATCGGTCAGTGAGGTGAAGCGCGCATGATCCTGGTCCGACGGCCACGGCCGAATCCCCTCTGCTCCGTAACGCCCAGCGCGTTCCGCCGATGTGGGAGAGCGGGCACGCCGATGGAGACGGGGGATGCGGTGACGACGACCGAGAAGGCCGCGACCTCGGAGGCCGCGACCGAGGAACCGGACGACGCACGCGTCATGAGCCGGGGGCAACGCCTCGGGATCTCGGTGCTCATCGTGCTGTTCCTGCTGTGCCTGCTCGCCGCGACGGCTCCGAGGTCGGAGATCAAGAACGGGCTCGTCGGCCTGACGCGGCCGTTCCTGTACGCGACCGGGCTCGAACAGGGCTGGGGTGTGTTCGCCCCCAGCCCGCCGCGCACGACCAACCACGTCGTCGCCCGTGTCGAGCGCACGGACAACACCGTCGGGGTCTACCCGCTCGACGGCGGCGACGGGATCACCGAGTACTGGGACTACCGCTGGCGCAAGTACGGCGAGCAGCTGTGGAAGAAGAAGACGGCCGAGCGCGAGCGCGTGGCCTTCGCCGGATGGATCGCCGACGAGGACCGCGCCGACGGGCACGACCCCGTGCGCGTGACCCTGACCCGCACCGCGTACGTCAACCCGCCCCCGGGGGGAGCGTCCACCGACGCGGGCGGCTGGCGTGAGATCCCGTTCTTCACGACTCCGGTGAGCGGGCGATGACCGCCCCGTGGACCCGTCTCCGCGAGGGTTGGGACCGGTTCTGGTTCGCCCCGCAGTCGACGGCGCCCGTCGAGGTCCTGCGCATCGCCTTCGGTCTCGTGGCGACGGTCTGGATGCTCTCGCTCGTCCCGGTCCTCGACCCGTTCTTCGGTGCCGGCGGGGTCATCCCGCCGCGGGAGCTGCCCTTCGGCGGGTGGACGCTCCTGACCCTCGTCCAGGGCACGCCGATGATCTGGGCGTTGTGGCTCGCGGGCCTTCTCGGCGCGCTCGCGCTCACCGTCGGTTTCCAGACCCGCGTCGCGGCGCTGATCGTCTTCGTCGTCATGATGTCGGTGACACGCACGGCGCCCCTGGCCTTCAACGCCGGGGACGCGCTCATGCGGCTCGTCGCCCTGTACCTGCTCCTCATGCCGGCCGGGTCGGCCGCGTCGGTGGACCGATGGCGCGCGGATCCCGGGAGCGTGTGGACCTTCCCCCGGCGCGCGCCGTGGGCCCTGCGTCTCGCGCAGATCCAGGTCAGCGTCATCTACCTCTCGACCGTCTGGGAGAAGGCCGCGGGCGGGCTCTGGCGCGACGGCACGGCGGTGTCCTACGCCGTGCGCATCGGCGAGATCAGCCGCCTGCCGGTGCCGCAGTTCGTCACGGACTCGCCGGTGCTCGCCGAGCTGGCGACCTACGGCACGCTCGCCGGCGAGCTCGCCGTCGGCATCCTCGTGTGGAACCGCGCCGCCCGGCCGTGGGTGCTGGCGATCGGCGTACTGCTGCACCTGTCGATCGAGCTCACGCTGGCGGTCGGCTTCTTCAGCGTCACCATCGTGACGCTCTATCTCGCCTTCCTCCCGCCCGAGCGCGCCGAGCGGGTGCTCCTGTGGGTCCGCGACCAGCTGCGCCGGCTGCGACCCGAGAGCCCGCCGACGACCGCCGAGCAACCCCTCCCGGAGGCACGAGCGCCCCGGGACGCCGAGCCCGACCCGGTCGTGGCGCCCGCTGTCGTACGGGCCGACGACGTCCCTGCCCCGCAGTGAGCGGAGCGCCGCGGCGCCGGGGGATGAACCCGACATCCCACGACAGAGCTAACGCTCAGGTCACGACGCGACATCTGCGTAACACCGAATGGGTGATACGCGACACGTCAGCGTCGACGGGGCGACGGTCAGTGAACGAGACCAGGCCGGCGAGGGCCGGGGACGGAGAGAAGGGCATGACGAGTCAGGACAAGGGGCGCCGTTTCCTGGTGCTCGGAGCCGGGGTGCTGCTCATCGGCTCGCTGGGCGTCGGATCGGCGTCCGCGACCGACTACTCGAGCACCACCTGCGTCGAGGTGTCGACCTACCACCCCCCGCGTGGTGACGGCAGCACCGACAGCACGACGGACGGTACGGACGGCACAGACACCGACGGCACAGACACCGACGGCACTGACACCGACGGCACTGACACCGACGGCACTGACACGGATAACCCGCTGGACCCGGTCACCGACCCCCTCACCGACACCCCGGTGGACCCGGTCACCGACCCGGTCACGGATCCCATCACCGACCCGGCGACCGACGCGGGCGACCCGATCACCGACCCGATCACCGACCCGATCACCGACCCGATCACCGACCCGATCACCGGCGCAGACACGGGGGACACCGCCACCAATCCGGTCCCGATCCAGGACGACGGGAGCGGCAGCGGTTCGGCGACGCCTCTCGCGACGTCCGGCGGGTCCTCGCTCCTCCCGAGCGGCGGGTCCTCGCTCGTCCCGAGCGGCGGGTCCTCCTCGCCCACCCAGGGCCTGCGCGCCGCGCCGTCCGCGGACGGCGACACGGACTCCGACCTCGACGAGGGCCCGAACACGCTGACGACCACCGACCAGGGCGAGGGCTACGACTCGAGCTACACCGGTGGTAGCAGCTACCACGGCAGCAGCTACAGCCGGACGACCTGCTACGTCAACTACTCGGTCGGCCACTACTGGTACCGCTACCGCCCGGTCGGCGAGGTCTACGCGACGCAGGTGAAGCGCGTCCCGTCCGGCGGCGTGGACACGGGCAACTGACCATGCCGCTCACCGACACGGACACAAAGACGTCCGGGCCGTCGATGACCAACATCTCGATCTTCCTGATCGTGGTGCTGGTCCTCCTCGCGCTGATCGTCGGGGCGAACTCGGGCTCGTCCGGCCCGACCTCGCCCGCCCCGCTGGCGTCGTCGGCCCCGACGAAGGTCACGGTGCCGTCGATCTCGGCGGAGTCGAGCCTGGTCCCGAGCGGGCTCCAGGAGGACGGCAGTCTCGAGGTCCCGCCGGTCTCGCAGCCCCTGCAGGCGTCGTGGTTCGACCAGAGCCCGACGCCCGGCGAGGTGGGACCGAGCGTGATCCTCGGTCACGTCGACGGCGGCGGGCAGCCCGGGATCTTCGCCGACCTGAAGGACGTCGTCGCCGGCGCGCAGGTGTTCGTGGACCGCGCCGACGGTCAGCGCGCCGTGTTCGAGGTCTCGCGGGTCGAGACCATCCCGAAGGACTCGTTCCCGACGGACGCGGTCTACAACGACACGGCGAACCCGCAGCTGCGGCTCATCACCTGCGGCGGGGACTACGACCGGGGCACCCGCTCGTACCGCTCCAACGTGATCGTCTACGCCGACTTCGTCGAGGTGCAGAAGATCTGAGGGGCGCCGCGGGACCCCGGTCACCCGGGTCCCGCGGCTCGTCGTCAGCGGGCCGCCCGGGCCGCCTCGACCATCGCGCGCAGGGTCGGCTCGACCTCCTCGTAGCCGCGGGTCTTCAGCCCGCAGTCGGGGTTGACCCAGAGCCGGTCGTCGGGAACCACCCGCTGCGCCTCGGCGATGAGCGACGCGATCTCCTCGCGCTCGGGCACGCGCGGCGAGTGGATGTCGTAGACGCCCGGCCCGACGCCGCGGGAGTAGCCGACCGATTCGAGGTCGGCGAGCACCTCCATCCGCGAGCGCGCCGCCTCGATCGTCGTGACGTCGGCGTCGAGGCCGTCGATCGCGTCGATGACGTCTCCGAACTCCGAGTAGCACAGGTGCGTGTGCACCTGCGTCGACTCCGCCGCCCCGCCCGTGGCCAGGCGGAACGAACCCACCGCCCACTCGAGGTAGTCCTTCCAGTCCGCGCGGCGCGGCGGGAGCAGCTCGCGCAGCGCGGCCTCGTCGACCTGGATGATGCCGATCCCGGCGGCCTCGAGATCGGCGATCTCGTCGCGCAGGGCCAGCGCCACCTGGTCGGCGGTCTGGCCGAGCGGCTGGTCGTCACGGACGAACGACCAGGCGAGGATCGTGACCGGACCCGTGAGCATGCCTTTGACCGGCTTGGCGGTCAGCGACTGCGCGTACTTCGCCCACCCGACCGTGATCGGCTCCGGACGCGAGACGTCGCCGTGCAGGATCGGCGGGCGCACGCAGCGCGACCCGTACGACTGCACCCAGCCCAGCTCGGTGGTCGCGAAGCCGGGCAGGTTGTCGGCGAAGTACTGCACCATGTCGTTGCGCTCGGGCTCGCCGTGCACGAGCACGTCCAGCCCGATCGCCTCCTGCAGCCGGATGACGCGCTCGATCTCCGAGCGCATCAGGCGGGTGTACTCGGCGTCGTCGATGCGCTCGTTCGCCCAGTCCGCACGCGCCTTGCGTACGTCCGGGGTCTGGGGGAAGGAACCGATCGTCGTCGTGGCCAGCGCCGGCAGCCCGAGACGCTCCTGCTGCGCGGTCGCGCGCACCGGGTAGTCCGCGCGGGTCCGGTCCCCGGGCTCGACGGACGCGACGCGCTGCCGGACGGCCTCGTCGACGGAGCTCGCCGCCACGGACGCGGCGTCGCTGACCGCCTGGCGCACGCTCTCCTCGGAGGCGTCGGAGCGCAGGGCCCGCCCGAGCAGGACGACCTCGTCGAGCTTCTGGCGGGCGAACGCCAGGCGGGCGACGACGCCGGGGTCGAGCTTCGACTCGACGCTCACGTCGTAGGGCACGTGCAGGAGCGAGCAGGAGCTCGAGACCGCGATGTCGCCCGCCGAGCCCAGCAGCGTCGCGGCGCGGGACAGGGCGCGGGAGACGTCGGTGCGCCAGATGTTGCGGCCGTCGACCAGTCCGGCGACCACCGTCTTCTCCCGCAGCGCGGCGAGGGCGGGCACGCGGTCCGCGAGGTCCGGCGCGGTGACCAGGTCGAGGCCGAGGCCGTCGACACGGCTCTCCGCGAGTGTGTCGAGCGCGGGGCCGGGGTCGCCGTAGGAGAACGTGACGAGGATGCGCGGGCGGTCGGCCGTGCCGGCGAGGCGGTCGTAGGCGCGGCGCAGCGCGGCGAGCTCCTCGTCGGAGCGGTCGGCGACGAACGCCGACTCCTCGAGCTGGACCCACGCGGCGCCGGCGTCGGCGAGCCTGCCCAGCAGCTGGGTGTACACCTCGACGACCTCGTCGAGGCGCGACAGCGGCGAGAAGCCCTCCGGTGCGCCGTCGGCGGCCTTGGCCAGCAACAGGTAGGTCACCGGGCCGACGAGCGCCGGGCGCGGCCCGGCGACGCCCGCGGCGACGGCCTCGCGCAGCCGTTCCACCGGCGTCTCGTCGGCGAGGCGGATCGGGGTGTCGGGGCCGATCTCGGGGACGAGGTAGTGGTAGTTGGTGTCGAACCACTTGGTCATCTCGAGCGGCGCGGCGGCCTCGGTGCCGCGCGCCATGGCGAAGTACTCGTCCAGCGCGGTGCCCTCGCGGCGCCCGTGCGGACGGAAGCGCGGCGGGACGGCGTCGAGGATCGCGGTGACGTCGAGGACGTGGTCGTAGTACGAGAACGTGCCGGTCGGCTGGGAGTCGAGGCCGGCGTCGGCGAGCTCGCGGTAGGTCTGCGCCCGCAGGTCGGCGGCGACCTGCTCGAGGTCACCGACGCTGCTCGAGCCCTTCCAGTAGGCCTCCAGGGCCTTCTTCAGCTCACGGCGCGGACCGATCCGCGGATAGCCCAGGACGGTGGCCCCGATGGGGCCGGACAGGCCAGCAGACACTGCTCTCCTCCTCGTCGAGCGGTCTGGCTCGCGGGGGTCGCGCAGGTGGGTCGCGCGCCGTGCCGGGGGGCACCGGGTGCGACGGGTCCGCCCACGGGACTCCGCAGCCGCGCGCGCCGGCTCTCGACGCGCGCACCGATGGCAGGTCTTCGGACTCGCGGGCGTGGCGCGCGTGCGCCTCCTACTGGCCGTCGCTTCCCAGGTCGGGTGACCCAGTGCTCTCCTGACGGCGGTCGTTCCCACTCACCGCTGCGGGGCAGTCCCGGATTCGCACCGGGTTCCCTGTTGCCACCCGAGCCGTCTCGCAGACGCCCCGGGAACCATCAGCGCCACCGACCGTAGCGGCATGACCACGTGACGCCTGTGTCCGCGACCACAGGACGAGCGGGATTCGCCGCCTGACCAGGGCTGCCAATTCGGAAAACCTTCTGCGCCCGGTCGGCGAAGTCGGCGAAGTGGGCGAAGGTGCCCGTCAGACGGGCGCGCCACCGCGGGGCGCACGCTCGGGTTCCTGGCCGAGGCCCGGGTGAACGGGCCGGACCTCGACGCCGCGCTCGTCGGTGCAGGATGAGGAGATGACCGGAGGACGGGGTGAGCGCCGCATCCACCTCGGGGCGCCGGGCGTCGGCAGGACCCACGCCGCGCCGAACGTCGCCGGGCCCGGCGTGCCCGGCACGAACCGCGACCGCCTGTTCGCGACGTTCCAGCAGCTCGGCGACCGCCGGTCCGGCCGGCGGTGATCGTGTGAGCCGTGTGCTCGTCGTCGACGACGACCCCCACCTGCGGCGCACGCTGCGGATCAACCTGACCGCGCACGGGCACCACGTCGTGCTCGCCGCCGACGGGGCCGCGGCCCTGCGCGCGGCGGCCGAGCACCCGCCGCCCGACGTCGTGATCCTCGACCTCGGGCTGCCCGACCGGCCCGGGATCGAGGTCCTGGAGGGCCTGCGGGGCTGGTGCTCGATCCCGGTGATCGTGCTGTCCGCGCGTACCGACTCCGCCGACAAGATCGCCGCCCTCGACGCCGGCGCGGACGACTACGTCACCAAGCCGTTCGGGGTCCCCGAGCTGCTCGCCCGGCTGCGCGCGGCGGTCCGCCGAGCCGCGGTCGTCACGCCGGACGGCACGCCGGTGGTGGCGACCGCGAGCTTCACCGTCGACCTCGTGGCGAAGAAGGTCGTGCGCGGTGGCGAGGAGGTGCACCTGTCCCCCACCGAGTGGGGCGTGCTGGAGCACCTGGCGCGCCACCCCGGCATGCTCGTCACCCAGCAGCAGCTGCTGCGCGAGGTGTGGGGCCCGGCCTACGGCACCGAGGGCCACTACCTGCGCGTCTACCTCGCCCACCTGCGACGCAAGCTCGAGCCCGACCCCGCGAAGCCGCGGCACCTCGTCACGGAGGCGGGGCGGGGGTACCGCTTCGAGCTGTGAGGAAGAGCGCCGCCAGCAGGAGCAGGACCGCGACCCCGACGAGGAGCGCGGTCAGGCTGACGATCCCGAGCAGCAGGCCGACGACCACGACGGGGGCACCGGCGACGGTGAGGCGGAGGGCCGGGGAGCGCACCACCCGATCGTGGCTCGCCGAACCCGCCACGGGTCGACCACCCTGGGCCCGGCGCGAGGGAACTTGCGCGCGGACCCGTCCGTTGACGAGGATGACCGGTTCGACCACCCCGATGAGGAGCCCATGAGACGCCGTCGCCGGCGCCGACGTCGACCGACCGTCGCGGGCGGACGCCCGTGACCGAGATCCTCCTGCTCCTCGCGGCGGCGCTGCTCGTGCTCGCCTGCGGCGTGTTCGTCGCGGCCGAGTTCGCGTTCGTCGGCGTCGACCGGGCGACGGTCGAGCGCGAGGCCGAGCACGACCGCCGCTCGCGGGGCGTCCTCTCCGCCCTGCGCTCGCTGTCCACCCAGCTCTCCGCCGCCCAGCTCGGCATCACCGTCACCAACCTCGCGATCGGCTTCCTCGCCGAGCCCGCGATCGCGCGCCTGATCACCCCGCCGCTCACGGACCTCGGACTGTCCCGGGGCGCCGCGTCGGCGGTGTCGCTGACGGTGGCCCTGGTGCTCTCGACCGCGCTGACGATGATCTTCGGCGAGCTCGTCCCCAAGAACCTCGCGATCTCCCAGCCGCTGCGTACCTCACGCGCCGTGCAGGGCCTCATGCGCGGGTTCACCACGGTGACCCGCCCGCTGGTGGCGCTGCTCAACAACACCTCCAACGTGCTCGTGCGCGCCGTCGGCGTGGAGCCCACCGAGGAGCTCGCCTCGGCGCGCTCGGCGGAGGAGCTGTTCTCGCTGGTCCGACGCTCGGCCGACCAGGGCACGCTGGCGGGCGACACCGCGACGCTCGTCCAGCGCACGCTCGCCTTCACCGAGCGCCACGCCGCCGACGTCATGACCCCGCGCGGCGCGATGGAGACCCTGGCGCCCACCGATACCGTGACGACGCTGCTCGAGCGGGCCGCCGCCACCGGGCACTCGCGCTTCCCCGTGCTCGGCGACGACCCGTCCGACACCGCCGAACCCGGCGTGGTCCAGGTCCGCGACGCCCTCGGGGTCGCCGACGACCGCGCGAGCACCCCGGTGAGCACCCTCGCCCGTCCGGTGGAGGTCGTCCCCGAGACCGTCGACCTCGACCGCCTGCTGACGCTGCTGCGCGCCCGCGACGCGCAGCTCGCGCTCGTCGTCGACGAGTACGGCGACCTCGCGGGCCTGGTCACGCTCGAGGACCTCGTGGAGGAGATCGTCGGAGAGGTCCGCGACGAGCACGACCCGGGCACGCCGCCCGGGGAGCGTCTCGGCGAGGGCTCCTGGCGCTGCGACGGCCGGTTGCGCCCCGACGAGGCCTCGGCGCTGCTCGGTTGGACGCTGCCCGAGTCGCCCGAGTACGACACCCTCGCCGGCCTGCTCGCCGAACACCTCGGCAGTGTGCCCGCCGAGGGCGACACCGTCACCGTCACCGCGAGCCGCGCCGGCGACGACCTGGGCGAGGTCGAGGAGCGCCCGGTGCGCCTCACGGTCGAGGCCACCGAGCGCTGGCGCGTCACCGCGGTCCGGCTGGACCTCGAAGCGGTGACCACATGAGCGTCGGAGCCGGGATCGCCACCGCCGTCGTGCTGTTGGCGGTCAACGCGTTCTTCGTGGGCGCCGAGTTCGCCCTGATCTCCGCTCGCCGTGCCTCGCTGGAGCCGCGGGCGGCGACGTCCCGGGCCGCGCGGATCACCGTGCGCGCGATGGAGAACGTCTCGCTGATGATGGCCGGCGCGCAGCTGGGCATCACGATCTGCTCGCTGGGCCTCGGTGCGCTGGGGGAGCCCGCGGTGGCCGCGGCCATCGAGCCCGCGTTCGCCGCGCTCGGCCTGCCCGAGGCGGCGGTGCACCCGGTGGCGTTCGCGATCGCGCTGTTCATCGTGGTGTTCCTGCACGTCACGGTCGGCGAGATGGTGCCGAAGAACATCGCGCTCGCCGTGCCCGACCGCGCGGCGCTCGTGCTGACCCCGCCGCTCGTGGTGATCGTGACCGTGCTGCGCCCGTTCCTGTGGGTGCTCAACGGCCTTGCGAACATCACGCTGCGGGCGATGCGCGTCGAGCCCCGCGACGAGATGGCCAGCGCGTTCAGCCGCGACGAGGTCGCCGACCTCGTCGAGCAGTCGCGCGCCCACGGCCTGCTCGACCGGGACGAGGCGGAGCTGGTGCACGGCGCGCTGGGGTTCTCGGAGACCACGCTCGCGACGGTGGCCGTCGACGACGTCGTCACCGCGCGGCCGGACGCCACGGTCGCCGAGCTCGCGGCTCTCGCCCATGCGCGCGGGTTCTCGCGGCTGCCGCTGCGCGACGAGCAGGGCTGGCACGGCTACGTGCACGTCAAGGACCTGCTGGGGCCGCCGGCGCCGCCGCGCGACCGCCCGGTGCCCGAGCGCCTCGTCCGTCCGCTGGTCACCCTGACCGCCGACACGTCGCTGGCCGACGCGCTCACCGAGATGCGGCGCACCGGGGCGCACCTCCTGCTGGTGGGCGAGGGTCCCGACGGGGTGGTCGAGCCGGACCGCGTCGTGGCGATGGACGACGTGCTCGCCGCGCTGGTCGGCGAGATCCACCACGCGGGAGCGCGCCGCTAGACGTCCACCGCCTTCACGGCGAGCACGGGCACGTCCGCCTCCAGCAGCAGGCGCTGCGCGACGTCGCCGAGCAGGGCCTTGCCCACCGGGGTGCGGCGGCGGACGCCGACGACGAGCAGATCGACGTCGGCGTCGGCCTCCAGGCGCTCCAGCACGGCGTCGCCGTCCTCGACGCCGAGGACGCGGTCGACGACGGTCGCGCCGGCGGGTACCTCGAGTGGTCCCGCCCGCAGGTTGAGCGCGACGACGCCCGTCGCCCGGCGCTCCCCCTCCGCCAGGGCGACCTCCAGCGCCGCGGCGCCCTGGGGGTCGTCGGTGACCGCCACCAGGATCGTCATCGCGGTGTCATACCCCCTCCGCCGGGTGGTGACGCAGTGGAACATCTACAACCAGCACACGGACGAACGAGCGTCTGTAGTGTGTGATACAGACCGCAACCCGTCCTGAACCGGACACTCCGTGTGCCCGTACGAATGTTCAGGAGGTTCTGTGAGTAGCGACGCGTCGACGACGAGTTCGCCACCGCCGATGCGCCGCATCGCGATCGCGAGCATGACCGGCACGGTCATCGAGTTCTACGACTTCTTCATCTACGGCACCGCTGCCGCGCTCGTGTTCAACAGGGTCTTCTTCCCCTCGCTGGGGGCCGCGGCGGGCACCGCGCTCGCCCTCGCGACCTTCGGCGTCGCGTTCGTCGCGCGGCCGTTCGGGTCAGTGCTGTTCGGCCACTTCGGCGACCGCCTCGGTCGCAAGCGGACGCTGGTGACGACGCTGCTGCTCATGGGCCTGTCGACGCTGGCGATCGGCCTGCTGCCCACCACCGGCGCGATCGGGATCCTCGCCCCGATCCTGCTGGTCCTGCTGCGCATCCTGCAGGGCCTCGCGGTCGGCGGGGAGTGGGCGGGTGCCACACTCCTGACCGCCGAGAACTCGCCGGCCAAGGCGCGCGGCAGGTACGCGCTCTACCCGCAGCTCGGCCCGTCGCTGGCGTTCGCGCTGGCCAGCGCGACGTTCCTCGTCACCGCTCTGACCATGAGCAACGAGGCGTTCATGGCCTGGGGCTGGCGGGTGCCGTTCATCGCGAGCGTCGTGCTCGTCGCCGTCGGGCTCTACGTGCGCCTGGCGATCACCGAGACGGCGTCCTTCTCGTCGCACCGCAAGGCCAACCCCGTCGACACGTCGATGCCGGTGGTCGCCGTGCTGCGCAGCCAGACCAAGGAGGTCCTGCTCGGCGCCGGTTCGACGATGGCCGTGTTCGCGTTCTTCTACATCGGCGTCACGTACCTGACGACGTACGGCACCCAGCAGCTCGAGCTGCCGCGCACCACCGTGCTCGCGATGGGCATCATCGGCGGCCTCGTGTTCGCCGCGACCACGATCGCCGGCGCGATCCTCTCCGACCGGGTCGGCCGCCGGCGAATGATCATCATCGGCAACTCGCTGGCCGTCGTCG
Source organism: Actinomycetospora sp. 2LY8.5 (assembly GCF_057180585.1). Classification (NCBI taxonomy): domain Bacteria; kingdom Bacillati; phylum Actinomycetota; class Actinomycetes; order Pseudonocardiales; family Pseudonocardiaceae; genus Actinomycetospora; species Actinomycetospora sp. 2LY8.5. The sequence goes on along the minus strand of NZ_JBXUHE010000014.1, from coordinate 119,347 downwards.
GCGGTCTGATCGCCTTCCCGATCCTCGACATCGGGACCGGCTGGTCGTTCGGCCTCGGGCTCTCGGTCGTGCTCGGGGTCGTCGGCTTCGCCTACGGGCCGCAGGGCGCGCAGCTGCCCGAGCTGTTCCCGACCCGCTACCGCTACACCGGCGCCGGCATGGCCTACAACCTCGCGGGCGTTCTCGGCGGCGGCGTCGTCCCGCTCATCGCGACCGCCCTCGTGGCGACGTTCGCCACGAGCTTCGCGATCGGCCTGCTGCTCGCCGGCCTGTCGGTGGTCAGCCTGCTCTGCACCCTGGCGCTGCGCGACACGGGCGCCGACTCCATCGCCGACTCCGCCCCGGAGGCCGCCCTGGCCTGACCCGTTCGCGCTCCCGACGGGCCGGCGCCCGCTCCGATCCCTTTCGACGGGCGCCGGTCCGGCTTACCCTGCCCGGACCGCCTCACCGCGGCGGTCCGAGAGGGGGCGCTCGTGGCCCGGCCCGTCCGTCCCACGCCCACGGTGTCGCCCTTCCTGCTGGCCGAGGCCGGGACGGTGAGCCGGCGCCTGGAGGCCCTCGGCGTCGCGCGGAGACTGGGGGCCGGCGAGCACCTCTACCGCCAGGGCGACACCGCGACGACGTTCCACGTCCTCGTCCGCGGGCGGGTCCGGGTCCACATGCTGCGCCCGGACGGCACGGTCCGGGTGATCTCGTGGGCGGAGCCGGGCGCAAGCCTCGGCGAGGGCCCGTGCTTCGACGGCGCCGGGCACCCGGTGACCGCGACCGCAGTGGTGTCGTGCGAGGTCCTGTCGATCGGGCGCGACGCCGTGATCGAGGCGGCGCGCGAGGACCCCGAACTGCTCGTCGAGGTCGTGCGGCGCGTCGCCCACAAGCAGCGGGTGCTCCACCTGCACGTCTACCTCGACGGCCTGCCCGCCCGCGAGCGGGTGGCGCTGCTGCTCGGCCACCTGGTGGAGGCCTACGGCGAGGGTGCGCTGGGCGCTCCGACGACCGAGGCCCGGCTGAGCGTGCGCCCGCCGGTCGACGAGCTCGCGCTCATGGTCGGCCTGACGCGGGTGACGACGAGCCGCGAGCTCTCCCGCCTCGTCGCCGAGGGCGTGCTGCAGAAGGACGGGCGCGACATCGTCGTCCGCGACCTGCCGACTCTGCGGCGCCGAGTGGACGCGGTGGCCGTCTGATCAGGGCATCAGGGGGCGCGTGCGCCGCAGGATCGCGCGCACGGCCAGCGGGGCCCCGGCGGGCAGCAGGACGCAGCCCAGCGCGCCCACGACGAGCAGCGACGTGACCCCGGCGTGGAGCCCGATCGCGAGCGGGACCACGCCGAACAGCACCGTGGACACGAGACCGACGACGATCATGAGATCGCCGACGCCGAGCCCCACCGGCGACGGGGCGCCGACGCGGCGCACGAAGCGCGGGTCCTGGTGCGTCAGGTGCGCGACGATGCCGTCGAAACGCTCGTCGTAGGGGTCGGGCAGGCGGTCGGCGGGGTTCCCGGCGGTCTCCTCGAGCGGCCGGCCGGGCTCCTCGTGCGGCTCCACCCCTCCACGGTGCCGTCGAAACACCCCGCCCACACCGTGTCGTCGGCCACGTGTCGTCGGCCACGACCGCTCAGGACTCCGCTCGCCGGATGACCTCCTCGACCGCGGCGGCGAGGCCGGGGCTGGCGTCGCCCACGATGGCCCGCAGGTACATGCCGTCGCCGACCGTCGCGACGAGATCGGCGGTGAACGGGTCGCCGAGCTCCTCGGTCAGCGCCGCCCGCCAGCCCGCGAGACACCGGCGGGTCACCTCGGCGGCGCGCGGCTCGGTGGTCGCGAGCTTGATCAGGGCGACCGTGGCGCGGAACACCGCGGTGCCCGCCGCCGGGTCGTCGACCGAGGTGCGCAGGTAGTAGCGCGCCACGCCCTCCGGCGCGGCCCGCGCCGCGGCGAGGTCGGCGTCGTTGAGCTCCCGCGCCCGGTCGAGGAGCCCGTCGAGCAGGGCCTCCCGCGACCCGAAGTGGTAGAGCAGCCCGCCCTTGGACACGCCGGCGGCCGCGGCGACGGCGTCGAGGGTGACGGTGTCGGGGCCGGAGGTCACGACGAGGTCGGTGTACGCGTCGAGGATGCGGTCGCGCTGTGACGGGCGAGGCACGATGTTGACGCTATACCGTCCAGCCGGTGTAGTTTCGTGTCGTCCGAAACTGCACCGTCCGGACGGTGCAGTCACCCTGTGAGTCGTGGAGGCGACGATGCCCCGCCGGTCGAGCCCGCCGGTCGAGAACCCCTGGATCGCCCTGGCCGTCCTGACGCTGCCGGTGCTGCTGATCAGCGTCGACATGACGGTGCTCGGGGCGGCGCTGCCCGCCCTCACCGAGGACCTCGACCCCGGCGCGGCCGAGCAGCTCTGGATCGTCGACGCCTACTCGTTCGTGCTCGCCGGCCTGCTGGTCACCATGGGCACGCTCGGCGACCGGATCGGGCGCCGCCGCCTGCTGCTGTGGGGCGCCGCGGCGTTCGGCGTGGCGTCGGTCGCCGCGGCGTTCGCGCCGAGCGCGGGCGCCCTCGTCGCGGCCCGCGCCCTGCTCGGCCTCGGCGGCGCGACGCTCATGCCCTCGACGTTCTCGCTGATCAAGACCGCGTTCCCCGAGCCGCGGCGCCGCGCGACCGCGGTGGCCGTCTGGTCCGCCGCGTTCTCCGGGGGCGCGGCCGCGGGGCCCGTCGTCGGCGGCTTCCTGCTCGAGCACTTCTGGTGGGGCTCGGTCTTCCTGATCAACGTCCCGGTGATCGTGCTGCTGCTCGCGCTCGGTCCGCGCGTGCTGCCCGAGAGCCGCGACCCGCACCCCGGCCCGTTCGACCTGCCGTCGGCGGCGCTCTCGCTCGCCGCGATGTTCCCGCTGGTGGCCGCGGTGAAGACGCTCGCCACCGAGGGCGCGACGGCCGGTGCCGGCGTCGCGGCGGTCGTCGGGCTCGCGGCCGGGGTGGTCTTCGTGCGCCGCCAGCGGCGCCTCGCGCACCCCCTGATCGACCTCGAGCTGTTCGCGCGGCGCCCGTTCTCGGTGTCGGTGGTGACCAACCTGCTCGGCGTGTTCGCGCTGGTCGGGCTCCTGGTGCTGCTGCCGCAGTATCTGCAGCTGGTGCTGGGTCTCGGTCCGCTGACCGCGGCGCTGTGGATGTTGCCCGGCTCGATCGCCGGGGTGACGGGCGCGCTGGTGGCCACGCGCCTGGTGCGCCGGTTCGCCGCGCCGGCGCTCGTGGGCGTCGGGCTCGGGTCCGCCGGGGTGGGGCTCGCCCTCGTCGGCCTGTTCGGCGGGCTGGGCGCCGTGGTCGCGGGCTTCGTGCTCCTCGGCGGCGGCGTCGCGCTCGCCGAGGCGCTGACCAACGACCTCATCCTCGCCGCTGCGCCCGCGGACCGCGCCGGAGCCGCCTCGGCGATCTCCGAGACCGGCTACGAGCTCGGCGGCGCGCTGGGCACCGCGGTGCTGGGCAGCATCGCCGCCGCCGTCTTCACCGCCCGCACGGGGCAGGAGACCCTCGGCGGCGCGCTCGCCCACACCGCCGACGCCACGGCCGTCGCCACCGCCCGCGACGCCTTCACCGCGGGCATGCAGGTCGCCTCGGCGCTCGGCGCGGTGGTCCTCGCCATCACGGCCCTCGGCGCCTGGCGCATGCTCCGTTCGGCCGTGCGCGTCGAGGAGCCCGCGATGTCAGCGGCGGCACGTCGCTGACATCCAGTGTCCGTGACGCCACGCGCTCGACGAGGGGCGCGTGGCGTCACGGACTCCGTCCGGGCTAGCGCGGCGCGACCTCGCCCATCTCGCCCCAGCCGTCCTGCGGGACGTTCTGGACGTTGATGATCTTCGGCTTCTGGGAGACCCAGTCCGGCGCCTGCTCGACGAACTTCTGGAAGTGGTCCGACTGGACGTGCGCCTCGCCGGCGTCGTCCTGGAACGCCTCGACGAGGACGTAGGTGTTGTCCTCCTCGAGGTGCCGCGACCACTCGAAGAAGATGTTCCCGGGCTCCTTGCGCACCGCGTCGGTGAACTCCTTGACGAGCGACGGGAACTGCTCGGCGTACTCCGGCTTCACCGTCCACTTGACGTTGATGAGGATCACGGCAGGTCTCTCCATCCACTGGGATCACGTTGGGGATCACGTCCGAGCTGGCGCCGCGGATCCTCCCGCGAGCCCGAACAGGTCGCCACGTCGCGGGGGCGGCGCCAGACTGGAGCGATGGGTGAGTCGGTCGACGGGCGGTCCGCGCGTCCGACGCGCCCGCTCGCCGGCCGCGTCGCCTACCACGGCTACGACCTGCGCGGCGGCGCGCCGGGCACCCACCGCGGGCTGCCGTCGCCGTACCTGACGTTCATCGTCACCTACGGCGAACCGCTGACGATGCTGGCGCCCGACGGCTCGCTCGTGCGGCGCGACGTCGCGATCGGCGGCCTGCACACCACGCCCGAGACGATCGTCCACGACGGCCGGCAGTCGGGGCTGCACATCGTGCTCGACCCGCTCGCGGCGCGCGCCCTGCTCGGCAGGCCGGCCTCGGAGCTCGCCGGCGTCACCGTCGACGGCGACGCGGTCCTCGGCGCGGTCGCGAAGGAGCTGCACGAGCGGGTCGAGGAGGCCGACGGGTGGGCCGGCCGGTTCGCCGCCGTCGACGACGTCCTGCGCCGAGCCCTCGACGGGGCCGCGGGAGCCGCGGGAGCCGCGTCACGCCCGGTCGCCCCCGAGGTGCGGGAGGCGTGGCGACGGGTCGTGCGCTCCGGCGGGACGGTGCCGGTCAGCGTGCTGGCCGACGAGGTCGGGTGGAGCGAGCGTCACCTCGGCCAGCGCTTCCGCGCCGAGATCGGGGTGGCGCCGAAGGTCGCCGGGCGCATGGCGCGGTTCGACCGGGCCCGGCGCCGGCTGGCGGCGCGCGCGTCCGCGGGCGAGCCGCTCGGGCTCGCCGACATCGCCGCCGACGGCGGCTACGCCGACCAGGCGCACCTCACGCGGGAGTTCGGCGCCCTCGCGGGGTGCTCGCCCACCCGCTGGATCGCCGAGGAGATCGGGAACATCCAAGACCCGGTGCTGCCCGAGGAGACACCGTGAGCGCCATGGAGAGCACCGACGGCAAGACCCCGCCGCCCACCGTCTGGCCCACCCTCGCCGCCACCGACGCCCGCGGGCTCATGGCCTGGCTGACCGGGACCCTCGGCTTCGTCGAGGTCGTCGCCTACGCGGACGACGACGGCGTCGTGCAGCACGCCGAGCTCGCGTGGCCGACCGGCGGCGGGCTCATGATGGGCCAGAAGCGCCCGGGCACCGACGACCGCGCCACGTCGTCCGGGACCTTCGCGGCCTACGTCGTCGTGCCCGACGCCGCGGAGATCGACGCCATCGCCGCCCGGGTCCGCGATGCCGCCGCCGGCGAGGTCCTCCGCGGGCCCTACGACACCGACTACGGCTCCCACGACGTCGCCGTGCGCGACCCCGAGGGCAACTCCTGGCAGTTCGGGACCTACCCGGGGGCGCCGGCACCCTGACCGGCGGGCGCGCCACCCGCGTCCGGCGCGCCTCGTCCCCGCCCGTCGCGGGTCCCAGGTGGACGTCCTCACGGCGCCACGCGTCGTCAGCCCTCCGCCGGGAACGACAGGTGCTGGTGCACCATGCGCCAGCCGTCGGGGGTCCGGCGGAAGACGCGGGTGCCGCGCGACCGGACCGTCTCCCCGCCGGCGGGGGTGAGGTGGTCGATCCCCCACGTGACGGCGAGGTCGCCGCCGACGCTCACGCGCAGGTCCGGGATCTCCCAGCCCACGGGGCCGGGCGAGGCCTCGAGCCCCTCGCGGCACACCTCGCGCACCTCGTCGATCCCGACGTAGGCCATCTGGCCGGTCATCTCGTAGGAGACGGCGTCGTCGGCGATCGTGGCGACGAGCCCCTCGAGGTCGCCCACGGCGGTGTCCTCCACCCAGCCGCGGTGCACCTCGCGGACCGCCTGCTCGTCCTGCTCGGCGATCGGGCTCTCGTCGGCGAACGAGTGGTGCTCGTGCGCCACGACCCAGCGCCCGTCCTCCTTGCGCAGGCCGAGAGTCAGGCGCAGGCGCCGCTCGGGGTGCGCGGCGCGCTCCTCGGGCCGGTCGCACACCATCAGGGCGTGCGCGAAGGCGACGTCGGCGCCCGCGGTGACGTCGAGCTCGAGGATGTCGAAGCAGGCGCCGGCGGCCTGGAACGCGAAGAACGGCGGCCAGGTCTGCTCGTAGGACTCGATCCCGCGCACGCCGTCGTGGGGCGGCGGGACGTCGAACATGACGATGTCGCGGGAGTGATCGGCGAGCACCGCCTCGAGGTCGCCCGTGTGCACCGCGCGCGCCCACCGCTCGATCACCTCGCGGATCTCGCCCTGGTCCTTCGAGTCAGTGCTGGCCATGGTCCCTCCTCGGATGGTCCTGCTCTCACCCGGTGGAACTCCCGCGCGGCCGCGCAGTCATCGGTCGCGAGCGAACGATTCCAGGATGGCCGCCGGTGGGAGGGCGCGCGGGTCGCCGGCGGCCCAGCCCACGGGGTCGTCGCCGAGCGGGGCGAGGGCGCGGACCTGGTCGGCGCACCAGGGCGAGATGCCCGGCCACGTCCCGGCGAGGACGTCGTCGCGGAAGGGCGCCCAGGCGACGGTGCAGACCTCGTCGACCTCGCCCGGGTCCGGGTCGCGGGGCACGGCCGCGGTGCGGGCGACGAACACCGGGCACATCTCGTTCTCGATCACTCCGCCCTGCTCGGCGCGGTAGCGGAACGCGGGCAGCACCAGGCGCAGGCCGTCGAGCTCGATCCCGAGCTCCTGGCGGGCGCGGCGGCGCAGCGCGGCGTCCATCGGCTCGCCCGGGCCCGGGTGGCCGCAGAAGCTGTTGGTCCAGACCCCCGGGAACGTGGCCTTGCCACGGGCCCGGCGTGTGATCACCAGGTCGCCGCGCCCGTCGAAAACGTAGCAGGAGAAGGCGAGGTGCAGCGGCGTGGCGTCGTGGTGCACGTCGGCCTTCGCCGCGGTGCCCGCGGCGACCCCCGCCTCGTCGAGCAGTACGACCCTTTCGGTGACCCCCACGGGACCCCAGCTTCCCCGGACCGGACGCCGGCGGCATCTCGAACCGACGAGGTCACCCCGCGGCGCGGTCCCGGACGTGCAGCAGCGCGGTCTTGTGCGGCAGGTCGACGGCGCCGACCGGTGAGAAGCCCGCCTTGGCGAGCGCACGGTGCATCGGGGCGTTGCCGTGCTCGGGCTCGAGCACGACGCGCTCGCACCGCGGGTCGGCGTCGAACAGCCCCTCGGCGAGCAGGGTCAGCAGCGTGGTGCCGAGCCCGTTGCCGGTGCGCGCCTCCTCCCCGATCGCCACGTGCAGCCCGAGGTCGTGGCGACCGGCGTCGTAGTGGTCGCTCAACGGGTCGCGGACGGCCCGGTAGATCTCGACGTAGGCGACGTCGACGCCCTCGCGCGCCACGAGGCACGGACGGCTGTGCGCGCCGGCGAGCTGCCCGGCGATCTCGGCGTCCCAGCGCTCGCGGTTCCAGGCCTGGTTCCATCGCCGCGCGACGTGCGGGCGGCACATCCAGGCCTGGACGGTGGCGACGTCGTCGGGCCCGGCGACCCGCAGCGACCACGGGGGCGCGAGCACCGGGAGCGGCGGCGGTCCGACCTCGACCGGTGGGACGGGAGCGTCGTCGTGGTCCGGCATCGCCTCCGAGTGAAGCAAGCCTCACCTCATCCCGGCAAATCGGACGCCGCTCACACCCGCACCCGAGGAGGCGGGGGTCGGGAGATCCGGAGCCCGGGCACGTCACCGCAGCTCCCGGGCAGTCGCCCGGCGCGGGCGACCGAAAGGTGGTAAGCAAGAGAGATCGGCGGGCCCGGGCTCATCCCTCGAGCCCGGGCCCGCCTCTCGCCGCTGCCGCTGGGCGCCACCACAACACCCGCGCAGCGATGAGGCAAGCCTAACCTCATCAACGATGATCGCGCCAGCCCCCCGACCGATCGATTCTCACCAGCGTCCGGGCGGGCCCCAGTGATCGCCCGGACCACGCCCGTGCCCCCGTCGCGCGCGGCCGGCGTGCCCGAGGATCACGAACAGCAGGGGCAGGACGAGCAGCCCGGCGGGCGACCCGGTCGTCGCCGCCCCGACCACCATCACCGGCAGCATCATCAGCAGGATCACGATCGCGAGGCCGGCCACCGGTGCGTGCGCCGGCGGGCGCCCGCGGCGCTCCACGGGTACCGCCGGGCGTACCTCGCGACCCTCCCGACGAGGAGCCGGCGCCTCGGGCAACGTCGGGTGCGGCGCCGGAAGGTCGGTGAAGAGCACCTCGAGGTCCGCGCGGTGCACCGCGACGGCGGCACGGGCCGACCGGTCGCCGAACTCGTCGACGTCGAGACGCCCGGCGGCGAGGTGCTCACCCAGCGCGTCGAGGGCAGCGGTGCGGTCGGCGTCGCCGACCCGGAGCCCGGCACGTCCCCGCTTCTCGGGCAGGTGACCGTCCCCGGTGTGCGGATCGTCGGTGTCCACGGCGCCTCCTCACGCCGGTCGGGACGACCCCGGTGCGCCCGGCCGGCACCTCCATCGTGCGCCTCGCGACGAGGGAGCGGTGTGAATCGTCGGCAACGACTGAGGACAGCCTCATCTTTCTGGAACCATTCCAGTCTCCGTGGGACCCTGGGGTATGGCCGGAGACATCTCGGGGGAGATCAGCAACGCCGTCCACCCCGAGCCGCACGGCGGCGAGCTGTCCCAGCGCCTCAACTGGCTGCGCGCGGGCGTGCTCGGCGCCAACGACGGCATCGTCTCGACCGCCGGCATCGTCGTCGGCGTGGCCGGCGCGACGATCGAGCGCGGTCCGATCGCCACGGCCGGGATCGCGGGGCTGGTCGCCGGCGCGGTGTCGATGGCCCTCGGCGAGTACGTGTCGGTGTCCAGCCAGCGCGACTCGGAGCGGGCCCAACTCGCCAAGGAGAAGCGCGAGCTCCGCGAGGCGCCCCGCGAGGAGCTCGAGGAGCTGACCGAGCTCTACGAGGAGAAGGGCCTGAGCCGCGAGACCGCCCGCCAGGTGGCCGTCGAGCTCACCGCCCACGACGCACTGGCCGCGCACGTCGACGTGGAGCTGAACCTCGACCCCGAGGAGCTCACCAGCCCCTGGCGCGCGGCGGCGGCCTCCGCCGTCTCGTTCGTCACCGGGGCGCTGCTCCCGCTGATCGCGATCCTGGTCACGCCGACCTCCTGGCGGGTCCCGGTCACCGTGGCGGTGGTGCTCGCGGCGCTCGGGTTCGCCGGGTGGATCAGCGCCCGCCTCGGCGGCGCCACGGCGCGCCGGGCCGTGCTGCGCGTGGTCGTCGGCGGCGCGTCGGGACTGGCCGTGACCTACGGGATCGGCTGGCTGATCGGTGGCGCGGTGGGCTGAGCAGGCCCGCCCACCGCCTGCGTGAACCGGGTCGCGACACGACGGAACTCCTCGGCCAGTGCGTCCGGCGACTCGACCGTGAAGTCGGCATCCAGGCCGGTCAGGATCAGTGCCGCCGACCGCGCGTCGTCGCTCGACAGCGTCACCCGGCACGCGTCCGGGCCCAGCTCCTCGACCCGGACCTGGTCGGTCCAGATCGTCGCGCGGACCTGCGCGGCCGGGGCCTGCACACGCACGACGCAGCGGAACGGCCGGATGTCGGCGACGCGGTCGGCGACGAACGCCGCCGGGTCCCCGCCGGGGATCTCCCGCGGGGTGAAACGGGGCCCGGTGGGCAGGCCGTCGGGCGCGAGGCGCGGGGTCATCCGGTCGACGCGCAGGGTGCGCCAGTCCTCGCGGTCGCGGTCCCACGCCACGAGGTACCAGCGCCGCCCCCACGCCACGAGGTGGATCGGCTCGAGGCGCCGGCGGGTCGGCGTGCCGTCGCGGTCGGTGTAGTCGATCTCGAGGACCCGCCGGTCGCGGCAGGCGCCGCCCACCGCGGCGAGCACCGCGGGGTCGACCGACGGCGCGACCCGGGGCGCCACGATCGCCACGGGCATCGCCGCGATCCGGTGACGCAGGCGCGCGGGCAGGATGCGCTCGAGCTTGACCAGGGCCGCCAGCGCCGTCTCCCCCGTGCCCGCCACCCCGGATCCGGCCGCCGTCCGCAGGGTCACCGCGACCGCCACGGCCTCGTCGTCGTCGAGCAGCAGCGGCGGGAGAGCGGCCCCGGCACCGAGCCGGTAGCCGCCGCCGGGACCGAGGTCGACCTCGACCGGGTAGTCGAGCCCGCGCAGCTTGTCGACGTCCCGGCGCACGGTGCGGGTGGTGACGCCCAACCGCTCGGCGAGCTCCGGGCCCGTCCACTCCGGGCGGGACTGCAGGAGCGACAACAGCCGCAGCAGGCGGGCGGAGGTCTCGAGCACGCGCTCAGTCTGCCCCGAGAGGCGGACGGGTTCGGTCCGCACCGAGTCGACGGTCGAGCTTGGACCCCGCTCCGTGCCCGCTCAGCCGAAGGCCGCCCGCACCCCGTCCAGCGTCCCGAGGATCGCCGGCACGTCGGACCACACCGTGACCAGCGCGAACCCGTCGGCCGCCCGCGCCGCGGCGTACCCGGGGAGCGTCGCGTGCACCGCCGCCCGGGTGCCCGAGGCCGCACAGGCCGCGAGGACGCGGGCGAACGCGTCGTGGATCGCGGGTTCCTCGCGGTTCTGGGCCGGCCCGATCCCGAGGGCCACGCCGAGGTCGCCGGGGCCGACGAACAGGCCGTCGAGCCCGGGCACCGCCGCGATGTCCGCCACCCGGTCGAGCGCGTCCGCCGTCTCGATCATCGCGAAGGCGAGCACGCCGTCCGCGGCGGCGATCGGGTCGTCGCCGGGGCGCAGGGCCGTGCGGACGGGGCCGAACGAGCGGCGCCCCGCCGGCGGATAGCGGCAGGCGGCGACGAGCTCGCCGGCGGTCGCCGCGTCGGAGACCATCGGCGCGATCACGCCGCGGACCCCCAGGTCGAGGACGAACCCGATGACCGACTCGTCCACGGCGGGCAGCCGCACGAGCGGGGCGAGCCCGTGCGCCGCGATCGCGCGGACGGCGTCGGCGCTGCGGGCGCGGTCGAACAGTCCGTGCTGCAGGTCGAGGGTGAGGGCGTCGAGCAGCCCCTGACCGGCCGCGTGGGCCGCGACGACCTCGACGAGGTGCGGGTCGGGCACCGTCAGCCAGCCGTTGCGGGCGGCGCGTCCGGCGGCCCAGGCCGCGCGCACGGAGTCCTGGTCGGTCACGGGTCGACACCGCCTCCCGGCCGGCGAACCGGCTCTCGACGAACTCCGACCGCGGCGGCGACGCCGGGCACGGCCCCACCGACGTGGGTGGGCACGAACTGCACGGTCGCACCGCGCGCGCACCACCGCCCGGCGAGCTCGCGGTCCTCCGCCGCCGAGATGTCGATCACCTTCTCAGGTACGACGCCGTCGGAGGGGACCGGGTCGATGTTCCGTGCCCGTACAGTCGAGGACGATGGCCGCCCCGACCCGCACTCCCGCGCCCCGGTTCACCTTCGATCGCGACACCGCCTACCGGATCACCGTGCGCGACGAATCCGGCCAGCGCCGCGACTACACGCTCGACGCCTACCAGGGCTGGCTGTCCGGTCCCGACGGCATCCGCCATCGCTTCGGCGCGCACCGGCGTACCCGCACCGAACTGCGTGACGACAGCATCCGCACCGTCGTCGGTCCCTGACTCACCGGGTTACTGGCTGGTATCGCTCGCCGAGCGAGCGATACCAGCCAGTAATCCGATTCTCCGCTCGCGGGGTCCCGCCGCCTCCGACTCGGCGGGACGAGGAGCGGGCGGTGTCCGCTCAGGAGACCAGGCCGCAGCGGAAGCCCTGGGCCACCGCCTGGGCGCGGTCGGCCGCCGACAGCTTGCGGAACAGCCGGCGCGCGTGGGTCTTCACGGTGTCCTCGGACAGGTAGAGCTCGCGGCCGATCTGGCCGTTGCTCTTGCCCTGGCTCATCCCGCGCAGGACCTGCATCTCGCGCTCGGTGAGGTTGACACCCGCGCCCGGCGACGCGCTGCGCTGCATCGGCATCGAGCCGGCCTCGGCACCGACGGCCGAGTGGGCGAGTGCGGCGACCAGCTCGGGGCGCGAGGCGTCCCAGCGCAGGTAGCCACGGGCGCCGCCCGCGATCGCCGCGGCGATGCTGCCGCCGTCGTCCGGGGCGCCGAAGACCATGACGTTGGCCTGCGGGTGCGCGGCCATGAGACGGCGCGTGGCCTCGGCGCCCGAGGCGACGGCGCGCTGGGTGCCGACGAACACGACGTCCGCGCTCTGGCGGGCGTACCGGGTGAGCAGCTCGTCCGCGGTGGACACGCAGTCGATGCGCTGGACACCGGGCACCGCGGACATGACGCGCGTCAGTCCCTCGCGGACACTGCGCCGGTCGTCGCAGATCAGAACCGTCCTCATACAGACTCCAGTCCGAGTGGGGAGACCGCCCGTGCTGGGCGCTGCTCCCCTCATCGGCCGTCCCACCCGTCCGCTTGACCCCCGAATGACAAGAGCGTGGTTATGAACCCCCGATGGAGTGGCGTGTGAACCCCCGCCGCGTACTGCTCGTCAACGGTCCCAACCTGGATCTCCTCGGCCGCCGCGAGCCCGAGATCTACGGCCCCGACACCCTCGCCGACCTGGAGGAGCGTGCCCGCCGCACCGGCGCCGACCTGGGGCTCGAGGTCGACGCGCGCCAGAGCAACCACGAGGGCGTGCTCATCGACACCGTCCACGAGGCGATGACCGGTCACGGCGGGGTGATCATCAATCCGGGCGGTTACACCCACACGTCCGTGGCCCTGCGGGACGCGCTGGCCGCACTGCCCGTCCCGGTGGTCGAGGTGCACCTGTCGAACGTGCACGCCCGTGAGTCGTTCCGGTCGCACTCGTACGTGTCACCGGTGGCCACGGCCGTGATCGCCGGGGCCGGGATCACGGGCTACGACCTCGCGCTGCGTCTGCTCGCCGAGCGGATCGTGCGTCAGGCCTGAAGCCCGGCGCGCCGGGCCAGCGCCGCGAGCTCCCCGGCCAGGGCGTCGGGGAACTGCAGGGGCAGGAAGTGCGAGCCCGGCAGACGGACGAGCCGCGCGTCGGGCAGCACGGTCGCCAGGGCCGCCATGTCCGCGGGCGGGGCGAGGGTGTCGTAGTCGCCGGAGACGACCGTCGCGGGCATCGTCAGCGTGCGCAGGACCGCGTCGTCCGGGGCCTGATCGTCGGCGGGGTGGTCGGCGGCGGCCAGCACCATGCGCGAGAACCAGGTCCAGTCGTGCCGGGCGAACTGCCGGGCCACCTCGGCCAGGGTGATCATCGGGGCGGTCGCGCCGGTCGGGTCCAGCGCGGCCGGATCGACGCCGGCCCGGTCCAGCGCGTCCCGCGAGGCGTCCATGCCGCGCGGCAGCAGGTCGATCACCCCGGAGATCGGCGGACCGACCACCCGCAGCAGCCACCCCCCGAGCCGCGCCGCCCGCCGGTGCACCCCCTCGGGGACCCCGACTCCCGAGATGGCCGCCCCCGGGAACGCGGGCAGCACGCGGAACAGGCCGGTCGCGCCGCCGCCGAGCGCGAGCAGCCCCGCCACCCGCTCCGGGGCCCGCCGGGCCGCCTCGATCGCCACCGCGACGCCCACCGACCAGCCGACCACGACCGCCCGGTCCATGCCGGCGGCGTCCATCACCGCGAGCAGGTCCTCGGCGTGGTCACCGATGCCGATGTGCGTCTCGTCCGCCGGCCGGTCCGACCCGCCCAGACCGCGGTGGTGCCAGCTGGTCGCGTGGTAGCCGCAGTCGTGGCCGTGCAGGAACGGCCACGCCGTCGGGCTCGCGCCCAGGCCGTTGGAGATGACGACCGGCACGCCCGCGGCGTCGTTGTCCCAGCGCCGCAGGCGCGTGCCGTCCCGGGCGATCACGTCCTCGACGTGACCGCTCCCGTCCTCGGGGTCGCTCACGTCCTCAGGATGCCGCCGAGGCCCGCTTCTTCATCTCCTCCTCGGAGAGGTAGTCGCGCGTCTCCTCGAACGAGGAGGTCTCGCTCTTGCGGCCGTGGAGGAAGCCGATGCGGATGAAGTCGTCGCCGCCGAACAGGTGGAGGATCCAGTTGAAGACGACCCGGGCGCGCGTCCGGGCCTGCGGCAGCGCGTAGAGGTGGTAGCCGCGGGTCACCAGTTGGGCGACCATGCCGGTCAGGCGCAGCTTCAGCGGGTGCGCGACGGCCTGGGTGCCGCCGAGGTCGACCACGAGGCCGAGGTCGTGGTGCTTGTACTCGCGCAGCGGTTGGCCGCGCAGCGAGGCGACGACGTTGTCGGCCGCGATGACCGCCTGCCGGGTCGCGTGCTGCGCGGTGGGCGGGCAGAGCGCCGATCCGGGTGGGCTCGCGGTGAGGTCCGGGACCGCCGCGGCGTCGCCGAGCACGAACACGTCGTCGTACCCCTCGAGCCGCAGGTCGGTCGTGGTCTTCACCCGACCGCGGACCAGCTCGACGCCGAGGGTCTTGACCAGCGGGCTCGCGGTGACGCCCGCGGTCCACACCAGCGTCTTGGTCGGGATGACGCTGCCGTCGGTGAGGGTGACGCTGTCGGCGGTGACCTCCTCGACGCCCGTCTGCAGCCGGATGCCGATCCCCCGGCGGCGCAGCAGGTCGAGGGCCTCCTCGCCGAGGCGCTGCCCGAGCTCGGGCATGAGGCGCGGCGCGATGTCGACCAGCGTCCACTTGACGAGCGTCGGGTCGAGACGCGGGAAGCGCTTCATCGCCGCGTCGGTGAGCAGCTCGAGCGACGCCGCCGTCTCCGTGCCGGCGTAGCCGCCGCCGACCACGACGAAGCTGCAGCGCGCCGCGCGCTCCTCGGGGTCGGTGGAGGCGTTGGCCAGCTCGAGCTGGGAGAGCACGTGGTCGCGCAGGTACGCGGCCTCGCCGAGGTTCTTCATGCCCAGGCCGTGCTCCTCGAGTCCGGGGATGTCGAACTGCCGGGTGACACTGCCGGCCGCGATGACGAGCTTGTCGTAGGGCAGGTCGACGACCGCCTCATCGATCTTGCGGACGACCGCCACCTTGCGGTCCAGGTCGAGTCCCACCACCTGGCCCGGCATGCGCTGCGCGCGCCGGATGGCCCGCGGCAGCGGCACGGTGACCGACTGTGCGGTGATCACCCCGGCGGCCACCTGGGGCAGCAGGGGGAGGTAGAGCATGTAGTCGTGGGGGTTGACCACCACGACCTCCACCTCGCCGCGTGCCAGCTCGCCCTTGAGCTCGCGTTCGAGGCGCTGGACGGCCTTGAGACCGGCGAACCCGGCGCCGACCACCACGATGCGCTGCGCGCTCATCTGAGCATGTCCTCCTCGCCCGCTGGACCTTCCGCGAAGTTCTGCCCTGGTCGGGCGTTCAGCACACCTTTCCGTGCCGACACGACCAGGCCCATGACGGTCCTCACAGGGCTACCCGGGACGGGTCGTCGGGCACGACCGTCGCCGTTCATGGTCTCCTCCCCGCACCCGACGGGCATCCCGCTGGCGGGCCCGCGCACCGAGGAGACCGCATGCCGACGACCGTGCTGTTCACCGGCTTCCCCGGTTTCCTCGGCACCGCGCTGCTGCCGCGCACGCTGAGGCGCTCGCCCGACGTCTCCGCCGTGGCCCTCGTGCAGGAGCGCTGGCTCGACCGGGCGCGCGCGACGCTGACGCGGCTCGAGGCCGCCGAGCCGGCGATCGCGGGACGCACGCGCCTCGTCGTCGGCGACATCACGCAGCCGGGTCTGGGTCTCGACGCCGACGAGGCCGCGGTGCTGCACGCGGGGCCGTTGGAGATCTTCCACCTCGCCGCCGTGTACGACCTGTCGGTGCCCGCGGACCTCGCCTGGTCGGTGAACGTCGACGGCACGCGCCACGTCGTCGACGTCGCCCACGGCGCCGACGAGCTCCTGCGGCTGCAGTACGTCAGCACCTGCTACGTCTCGGGGCGCTACGACGGGATCTTCGCCGAGGACGACCTGGCGCTCGGGCAGACGTTCTCCAACCACTACGAGCACACGAAGCACGAGGCCGAGCGCATCGTCGCCAAGGCCCGGGACGCCGGCCTGCCGGTGACGATCTACCGGCCGTCGGTGGTGGTCGGCGACAGCCGCACCGGCGAGACCCCGAAGTACGACGGGCCGTACTACGCGCTGCAGCTCATCGCCCGCCAGGGACGGATCGCGGTGATGCCGCTGCCCGGGCACCCCGAGCGCGTGCAGTTCAACCTCGTGCCCAGCGACTTCGTCGTCGACGCCATCGCCGCACTGGCCCCGCACCCCGCCGCGGAGGGCCGGACGGTCGCGCTCGCCGCCCCGCGGCCGCCCTCGGTGCTGGAGATGTGCCAGGCGTTCGCGGCGCACACCGGCAAGAAGCTGCGCGTGGTGCCGGTGTCGACGTCGCTGTCCCGTTTCGCGATCGACCACCTGCCCGGCGTCGGGAGGCTCTTCGCGCTGCCGTCGTCGACGCTGGACTACCTGACCCACCCGACCGTCTACGACGTCACGGCGAGCACCGCACTGCTCGACGAGGTGGGCGTGCGGTGCCCGCCGTTCGCCGAGCACGTCGGCGCGATGGTGGCCTTCCACCGCGAGCACCCGGACGTCGGCAGCGCGGCGATGGTGTGAGATCGCCGAGGTAATAGGCTGATCGGTGATGGTTCGGTTCCCCTGTCGGCGTGCTCCTCTGACTGCTGCGCGGTCCTAGGCGATGTCCCGTCGCGTGGCGCTCCTCGACTCCGGGTGCGGCCTGCTGCCCACCGCCGGATGGCTGCGGCACCTGCGCCCCGACCTCGCACTGGACCTCTACCTCGATCCCGCGGGCATGCCGTGGGGGTCGAAGCCGTCGGACTGGATCGTCGACCGGGTCGTCGACACGGGGCGGCTCGCGGTCGCCCGGGGCGCCGACGCGATCGTGGTGCCCTGCAACACCGCCTCGGTCACCGCCGTCGTGCCGCTGCGCGCGGCCGTGGAGCCCGACCGCCCGGTGGTGGCGACGGTGCCCGCGGTGAAGCCCGCCGGCGCCACCGGGCTGCCGTTCGCGGTCTGGGCCACCGAGCGCACCACGGTCAGCGACTACCAGGCCGACCTGCTCGAGCAGTTCGCCGCGCCCGGCCAGGCCGAGTCGGTCCCCTGCCCCGGCCTCGCCACGGCCGTCGAGCACGCCGACGCCGCGGCGGTGCGCGACGCGATCGCCCTCGCCGCCGCGCGCACGCCGGCCCGCTGCCGATCGGTGGTGCTGGGCTGCACCCACTACCCGCTGGTGGTCGACGACATCCTCGCCGCCCTCCCGCCGGGAACCGGCCTGCACGACAGCTCGCGGGCCGTCGCCGGCCAGGCCCTGCGCCGTCTGGGCATCCCCGAGGACCCCGCGGCCGAGGCCGCCGAGGTCCGCGTCCACCTCGGCGGCGAGCAGGGAACGTTGCCGGCGCCCGCGCGCGCGTACCCGATCGGCCGTGCGCTGGCCCGTGGCGGGCGCATCGCGCGCGCCGAGCTGCCGGCCACCGACGAGTCCGGGCGCGGGACGGACCCGGACACCGCGGAGCAGCCGGCGCTGCGGGGAGTGTGACCTTCCCGATCCTGCGCGAGCGGCGGGCCGACGCGCGCGTCAGCGCCCCGATCCTCGCCGGGCGTTCGGTGCGCAACGCCCTGGCGGTCCGACCCCCTAGGCTCGCCGGGTGATCCCCGCCGAGAACATCCGCGCCTGGCGCGGCCGCCCCGTCGTCGACGTCGAGGAGTCGAAGATCGGCACCCTCGAGGCCGTCTACGTCGACACCCTCGGCGACGAGGCGGTGTTCGTGACGGTGAAGCTGTCCTCGCTGTTCGGGAAGGCGCGGTTGGTGTTCGCGCCGCTCGAGGGTGCCGTCGTCACCCCGGACCACCTCAAGGTCGCCTTCGCCCGCGAGCTGGTGCGTGAGGCGCCGGGGATCGACCCGGACGGCGAACTGCTCGCGGCCGACGAGCCGGGCGTCTTCTCGCACTACGGGCTCGCGTACCGGACGGGCTCGCTGGGCGAGCGGCGTCTCGCGCGGCGCTGAGCCCTCACCCCGGGACGTCCTCCGG
The DNA here is from genome assembly GCF_057180585.1 of Actinomycetospora sp. 2LY8.5. Classification (NCBI taxonomy): domain Bacteria; kingdom Bacillati; phylum Actinomycetota; class Actinomycetes; order Pseudonocardiales; family Pseudonocardiaceae; genus Actinomycetospora; species Actinomycetospora sp. 2LY8.5. The sequence goes on along the minus strand of NZ_JBXUHE010000014.1, from coordinate 101,286 downwards.
GCGCACCGTGCGCTCCCGTGGCCGGGCTGCGGCTACGGGCTGACCGCCGACGCCGCGCCCACCGCTTCGCGGCGCACGCGGTCGACGTAGGCCTGCGAGCGGTTGTAGGCGAGCACCGCGGCGCGCCAGTCGTCGCCGCGGCGCAGGTCGCGGTCGTCCGCGCAGAGATAGCGGGCGGCGGCGAGGGCGGCGTCGTCGAGGTCGTCGGGGTCGCTGACGCCGTCCCCGTCGCCGTCGGCGCCGTACTGCGCCCACGTGGTGGGGATGAACTGCAGCGGGCCGACGGCGCGGTCGTAGGTGGTGTCGCCGTCGAGGCGCCCGCCGTCGGTGTCCCGGATCTCGCGGTTGCCGTTCGTGCCGTCCAGCTCGGGGCCCCGGACCGGCTCGCCCGGGCGCCCGGCGTCGTCGAGGGCGGTGTTCCCGAAGCGACCGTGGTTCGACTCGACGCGCCCGAGCCCGGCGAGCGTCACCCACGACAGGCCGCAGTCGGCGAGCTCGTCGCGGGCGGCGGCCTCGGCGCCCCCGTAGGCGACGAGCGCCCGCGCCGGCACGCCCGTCCGGTCGGCCGCCTCCCGTGCCCACGTGGTCCGCGCCGCCGCGTCCGCGGACACCGGGGCCGTCGCGGGCTGGGCGTAGGCGGGCAGCGCGTCCGGGCCGCGGCGGCTGACGGCCACGACGCCCGCCACGCCCGCGCCGAGGATCAGGACGAGCACGACGGCCGCGGCGAGCAGGTTCTCGAGGCGCCGGGCCTCGTCGCGCGTCTCGGTCGGCTCGTCGGGCACATCTCGACGCTACGGAATCCCCGACCGGAGCGACCGTCCGCCGGAGGGACACGTCGTGTCGTCGACACGACACGCGCGTCACCCGCTCGTCCCCGTGCCGCGCGGGCCGGTCACCGACAGCCCCCGATCGGTAGTCCATCGGGCGGAGGTCCGGGCCGTGTCGATGGGGCACGCTGTCGTCCTCCGCCGGGCAGGGAGGACCGGTGGATCGGTGTCGCGGGGAGGGGGCGCCATGGACATCGACGTCCGGCTGCGCATGTTCACGTGGTTCGCCGACGTCTCCGGGGCGGTGGCGGTCAGCCGCATGAGCCACGAGGAGATCGCCCGCGCGCGAGCGCGGCGCCTCAGTCACAACGTCGTCACCTCCCGGGTCTTCGGCCCGATGCCGCGCGGCGTGCTCGTCACCGACCGCCTCGCCCACACCGACGTCGGGCCGCGCCCGGTGCGGCTGTACCGGCCCCACACGGCGCGCGCCCTGCCGGTCGTCGTCAACTTCCACGGCGGGGGCGGGACGCTGGGCAACCTCGACCAGTCCGACTGGCTGTGCGCGCACGTCGCGGCGCGGGTCGGGGCGCTGGTGGTGTCGCTCGACTACCGCCTGGCCCCGGAGCACCCCTACCCCGCCGGTCGCGAGGACGGGTACGCCGCGGTGAGCTGGGCGGCGCGCGAGGCGGCGACGCTCGGCGCGCGCCCCGACCGGCTCGCCGTCATGGGTGACAGCGCCGGCGGCAACCTCGCCGCCGTGGTCTGCCTGCTCGCGCGGGAGTCCGGGCCGGTGATCGACTCCCAGGTCCTGCTCTACCCCGCGCTGGACCTGACGTTCGAGCGCCCCTCGGTCGCCCGGTTCGGGAAGGGGCCGGTGCTCACGCGGGCGGACATGGAGGTCTTCCGCGACCACTACCTCGGCGACGACTCCGACCCGACCGACCCGCTGTGCTCGCCGCTGCTCGCCCCCGACGTCGGCGACCTGCCGCCGGCCCTGATCGTCACCGCGGGCGTCGACCCGCTGCACGACGACGGCGTCGACTACGCGCAGCGCCTGGAGGAGGCCGGTGTGCCGGTGCGGCACACCGACCACCCCCGGGCGGTGCACGGCTTCCTGTCCTTCCCCGGCGTCTGCCGGGCGTCGGCGACGGCGCTCGACGACGTGTGCGCCGAGCTCACCGCCAGATTGGCCTGAACCTCCGACGACGGGCCCGCGGCGCGACGGAGGAGCTCGCGGGCGCGGTCGTCTTGGAGGATCTTCCGTCACATGTGCAGGCCGCCGTTGACCGAGTAGACCTGCCCGGTGATGTATTCCGACTCGGGGTCGGCGAGGAACTCCACGACACGCGCGACCTCGTCGGGACGGCCGAGCCGCTTCATCGGGATGCCGGAGACGATCTTCTCGATGGCCTTCTCCGGGACCGCGGCGACCATGTCGGTCTCGATGTAGCCGGGCGCGACGCAGTTGACGGTCACGCCCTTGCGCGAGCCCTCCTGCGCCATCGACATCGTCATCCCGAACAGGCCCGACTTGGTCGCGGCGTAGTTGACCTGGCCGGCGTTGCCCTGCTCGCCGATCACCGAGCTGATGTTGACGATGCGACCGCTGCCCCGCTCCGCCATGTGCAGGTAGGCGAGGTGGGCCATGTAGAAGGTGCCCGAGAGGTTGACCTGGACCACGCGGTCCCAGTCGTCGACCTCCATCTTGGTCAGCATCTTGTCGGCGGTGATGCCGGCGTTGTTGACCAGCACGTCGACGCGTCCGTGGGCGTTGATGACCTCGTCGAACACGCGCTCGCAGTCGCCGCGGGCGCCGATGTTGCCCTGGTGCATCGTGATCTGGTCGCCGTACTGCGACTGGAGGTTCTCCGCCGAGGTCGGGTCCGACGAGTAGCCGACGCCGACCTTCATCCCACGCTTGGCGAGCCGCTCGCTGATCGCGCGCCCGATGCCCCGGGCACCTCCCGTCACCAGCGCGACCTGGCCGGTCATGTCTCCCATGCGTGCTCCCTCGCTCGTCGTCCGCGTCGGCACTACCAGTACCCGGAAGGTGGCCCGCACCACACGACCCGGTGACCCATCGAAGTCCGGTTCTTCGCCGACCGGAAGGCCAGGGCAGTCCCCTACTCGAGGGTAGGTCGCCGTTGCGAAACATCCCAAGCGCCCCGTACGGTCCATGCAGCGCCCAACGCCGGGTGCGATCGAGCGCCCGCCCGGGCGCGAGGAGGTGCGCCATGACGGCCCCCACCGACGAGCACGTCGCCGACACCACCGCCGGCGATCCCGTCGCCGCCCAGACCGAGGCCCCCTCACCCGATCCCGCCGCGTACCTGCGCGGCTACCACGCCACCGCCGCCGTCCGCGGCGCCGCCGAGCTGACCAAGGGCGCGGGCTACGTGCTGCGCCGGGCGCTCGAGCAGTCGGTGCGGCCGGGCACCAACACCCGCGACGCCCAGCGCTGGTGGCGCCACGTGCTCACCCGGCGCCGCCCGCAGTGGCACAACGAGCACGAGATCGTCTTCGAGACGCCGATCGCGCGCCTGCGGGACTTCTCCGGTCCCTCTCCCACCCACCCCGAGACCGACGACGTCGTCCCGACGCTCGTGCTGCCGCCGCAGGCCGGGCACGACTCGTGCATCGTCGACTTCCAGCCGCGCCAGTCCCAGATGATGGTGATCCGCGAGGCGGGGCTGACCAGGGCGTTCACGCTCGACTGGGTCGGCGCGACCCGCGAGACCTCGGGCACGACGATCTCCGACTACATCGCCGTGGTCGACCGGGCCGTCGAGCACTGCCGCCACCAAGGATCCGGGGGTGGCCGGGTCAACCTCATCGGCGACTGCCAGGGCGGCTGGCTCGCGACGATCTACGCGGCGATCCACCCGGACAAGGTCAACACGCTGACCCTGGCCGGCGCGCCCATCGACTTCCACGCCGGCGAGACGCCCATCGGCGCCTCGTCGCGGGTGATGACCCAGCGCTTCGGGCAGCTGCCCTACCGCGCCATGGTCGCCGCGGGGGGCGGGAACATGCCGGGCTCGTTCGTGCTCGGCGGGTTCATCGCCATCCGCCCCGAGGCCGAGATCGCCAAGCACGTCGACCTGTTGCGCAACCTCGACGACCCGGGCGCGATCGCGCGCTACGAGGCGTTCGAGGACTGGTTCAAGCACACGCAGGACGTGCCCGGCACGTTCTACCTGTGGCTGGTCGAGCACCTGTTCGCCGGCAACGAGCTGATCCACGGCGAGCTCGAGGTCGACGGGGAGCGCGTGAACATGCGCAACATCGCGTGCCCGCTGTTCCTGCTGGGCGGCGCGACCGACCACATCACCCCGCCGGTGCAGGTCTTCGCGGCCGCCGACCACGTGTCGACCCCGCCCGAGCAGGTCACCCGGCGCACCGCCCCGGGCGGGCACCTCGGCCTGTTCATGGGCAACCAGGCCCTGCGCCACGAATGGCCGCCGCTCATGACCGCGGTGGCCGAGCACTCTCGCCCGCACGGCGGGCGTCGCAGCGCTTGACCGATCGAGCACGGCGGTGACGGTGCCCGCGCGGGCCTGGGTTTCGCCCGGCCCGCGCGGGTACTTTCCGAACACCCGGCGCTGCGCACCGCAGCCGCCTGCCTGACGGCCACCGGCGCGGTGGCCCACGTCGTCCCGGCCCGTCCTCGGGACATCCCGCGACCAGGAGGACCTCCATGCCCGGTTCCGTCATCGTCTCCGGCGCCCGCACGCCGATCGGCAAGCTGTCCGGCGCCTTCGCCGGGCTGCCGGTCCAGACGCTGGGCACGGTGGCGATCCAGAAGGCCCTCGAGCAGTCCGGCGTGTCGCCCGAGCAGGTCGAATACCTGATCATGGGTCAGGTCATCCAGGCCGGCGCGGGCCAGAACCCGGCGCGCAAGGCCGGCACCGACGCGGGCCTGCCGATGTCGACGCCGTCGTTCACGCTCAACAAGGTCTGCCTGTCGGGCCTCGACGCGATCGCCCTCGCCGACCAGATGATCCAGGCCGGCGAATACGACGTCGTCGTCGCCGGCGGCATGGAGTCGATGACCGAGGGCCCGTACCTGCTGCCGAAGGCCCGCCGCGGCTACAAGTACGGCGCGGGCACCGTCGTCGACGCCACCGAGTACGACGCGCTGACCGACGTCTACGACCACGAGTCGATGGGCGCCTCGACCGAGCGCTTCTCGAAGTCGATCGGGCTCTCCCGCGAGGCGATGGACGAGTTCTCGGCCTCCTCGCACCAGCGCGCGGCCGACGCCGCGAAGAACGGCCGCTTCGACGCCGAGCTCGCGCCGGTGACGATCCCGCAGCGCAAGGGCGACCCGGTCGTGGTCACCGAGGACGAGGGCGTCCGCGGCGACACGACCGCCGAGGGCCTGAGCAAGCTGCGGCCGGCGTTCGACTCCGACGGCGCGATCACGGCGGGCTCCTCGTCGCAGATCTCCGACGGCGCCGCGGCCGCGGTGATCATGTCGGCGCGGAAGGCCGAGGAGCTCGGCCTCGAGGTCCTCGCGACCATCGGGCACCACGGCTGGGTCGCCGGCCCCGACAACTCGCTGCTCTCGCAGCCCTCCAACGCGATCCTCAAGGCCCTCGAGCGCGAGGGCACGAAGGCCAAGGACCTCGAGATGATCGAGATCAACGAGGCGTTCGCGGCCGTTGCGCTGCAGTCGACCACCGAGCTCGGCGTCGACCCGGAGCGCGTGAACCCCGACGGCGGCGCGATCGCGCTGGGCCACCCCGTCGGCGCCAGCGGCGCGCGCATCGCGGTCCACCTCGCCCACGAGCTCCGTCGCCGCGGCGGCGGCATCGGCGCGGCCGGCCTCTGCGGCGGCGGCGGCCAGGGTTCCGCGCTGATCCTGCACGTGTGATCCGGAGGCGCGCCGGGTGTCAGCGGTGCGCCATCGCTGCCACCCAGTGTCCGTCACGCCACACCGATCACCGCGACGCGGCGGTCACCTCGCGAGGTGGCCGCCGCGTCGTCGTGTGCGGGAACCCCGGCGCGCGCGGCTGCGTCGAACCCGGGTGCGGGGCTGCGGCCGGTGGGAGGAGCCGGCCGCGGCCCCGCGCTCCGAAATCGCCTTCCGCGAGCGTCCCGGGACGGTGACCATGCGCGGCCACGCATGCCAGAGTGGTCGTCCGGGCACAGGTGACCGGGAGCACATCGCACAGGAGACGGAGGCACACCCATGCCGCAGGAGGTCCGGGGCGTCGTGTCCCGGGAGAAGGGCAAGCCGGTGACGGTCGAGACGATCGTCATCCCCGACCCGGGTCCGGGCGAGGCCGTGGTCAAGGTCCAGGCCTGCGGGGTCTGCCACACCGACCTGCACTACCGCGAGGGGAACATCAACGACAAGTACCCCTTCCTGCTCGGCCACGAGGCCGCGGGGATCGTCGAGTCGCTCGGCGAGGGTGTCGAGGGCCTCGAGGTCGGCGACTTCGTCATCCTCAACTGGCGTGCGGTCTGCGGTGTCTGTCGCGCCTGTCGCAAGGGCAAGCACTTCCTCTGCTTCGACACCCACAACGCCGCGCAGCCGATGACGCTCAAGGACACCGGCGAGGCCCTCTCGCCGGCCCTGGGCATCGGCGCGTTCGCCGAGAAGACGCTCGTGCACTCCGGGCAGTGCACCAAGGTCAACCCCGACGTCGACCCCGCCGAGGCCGGCCTCATCGGCTGCGGCGTCATGGCCGGCACCGGCGCGGCCATCAACACCGGCCAGGTGCAGCGCGGGGAGACCGTCGCGGTCATCGGCTGCGGCGGCGTCGGCGACGCGGCGATCGCCGGAGCGGCGCTCGCCGGGGCCACGACGATCATCGCGGTCGACACCGAGGACCGGAAGCTCGAGTGGGCCAAGGGCTTCGGCGCCACCCACACGATCAACGCGAAGAACACCGACCCGGTGCAGGGCATCCGGGACCTCACCGGCGGCTTCGGCGCCGACGTCGTCGTCGACGCGGTCGGCATCCCGGCCACCTGGAAGCAGGCCTTCGAGGCCCGCGACCTCGCGGGCCGGCTCGTGCTCGTCGGCGTGCCCTCGCCGGACATGAAGCTCGAGGCCGACTTCCAGCCGTTCTTCTCCCACGGCGGGTCGCTGCGGTCGTCCTGGTACGGCGACTGCCTGCCCAGCCGCGACTTCCCCATGCTGGTCGACCTGGCCCTGCAGGGCCGTTTCCCGCTCGACAAGTTCGTCACCGAGCGGATCTCGCTCGACGACGTCGAGCAGTCCTTCGAGAAGATGCATCACGGCGACGTGCTGCGTTCGGTGGTGATCCTGTGAGCGCCGAGAAGATCGGCGAGGGCGTCGAGCACATCACGACGTCCGGCAAGTTCGAGATCGACGGCAACTCGTTCGACGTCGACAACAACGTCTGGATCATCGGGGACTCGTCGGAGGTCGTCCTCCTCGACGCCCCGCACGACCCCGAGGCGATCAAGTCCGCGATCGGCGACCGCAACGTCGTGGCCATCCTGTGCACGCACTCGCACAACGACCACGTCAACGCGGCGCCGTCGATCGCGGCCGCCTTCGACGCCCCGATCCTGCTCAACCCGGCCGACCGGGTGGTCTGGAACCTGACCTACCCGGACCGCGAGCCGGACGGTGAGATCACCGACGGCGAGACCTTCACGATCGCCGGGATCGACCTGCGGGCGATCCACACGCCGGGGCACTCGCCCGGCTCGACGGTGTTCTACGCGCCCGACATCGGCACGCTGTTCTCGGGGGACACTCTGTTCAACGGGGGCCCCGGTGCCACGGGGCCGTCGTACTCCGACTTCAACGTGCTCATCGAGCAGCTGGCCGACAAGGTGTTCACGCTGCCCGGCGACACCATCGTGCGCACCGGGCACGGCGACACCACGAAGGTCGGTGACGAGGCCGCGCGCCTCGAGGAGTACCGCGAGCGGGGCTACTGAGGCCCTGTCCCCCCACGCCGACGACGAGTACCCGGCCGACCCCTACCCCGGGGTCGCGCCGGGTTTCTCGTTCGTGCACCTCGACGCGGCGAGCCACCGCCTCGAGCCCTCGGACCGCGCCGCCGCCGGCTGGACCGTGGGCGGTGATGACCTCGATCGCTGGCTCGCCGACCGCGGGGCCGCGCCCATGACCGGCCGGGTGCCGGTGCTCGCGTTCGGCTCGAACCGGTGCCCCTCGAAGCTGACGTGGCTGCGTGAGCACCTCGGGCTCACGGGGCCGGTCGTCGTCCTGCGGGCGCGGGTCGAGGACCTCGCGGCCGTCTGGGCCGCCGGCCTGCGGCAACGCGACGGCGCGCGGCCGGCGACGCTCACTCCTGCGCCGGGCGCGGTCGAGACCCATGCGGTGTGGATGGCGACCCCGGACCAGGTCGCGGTGCTCGACCGCTGCGAAGGGCGCGGGGAGCGCTACGACCTGGTGCGCCTGCTTGCGGGGCGGGTCGTCACCGAGGACGGGGCGCGGCTCGAGGGCGTCTGGACGTACTGGCCGGGCGATCCCGTGCGGACGCCGCTGCTCGTCGACGGTGCCCCGGTGCCGATCACCGCGCTCGGCCAGGCCGCGGCGCGGGAACTGACCGGGACACCGGCGCCCCAGGTCCCGGGGGCCGTCAGCGTCGAGCACGGCACCCCCGACCCGGCGGCGTGGCCGGACCGCGTGTTCGTCTACGGGACGCTGCTGCCCGGCCGGAGCGCGTGGCCGCTGATGGCCCCGCACGTCGCAGGCGAACCCCTCGAGGCGTGGCTGCCGGGGCGCGTGCACGACACCGGGCGGGGCTACCCGGCGCTGGTGCGCGGGGGGCCGGGCAGGGCGCGGGGGGCGGTGCTGACCCTCGCCGACCCGCCCGCCGCGCTGCCGATGCTCGACGACTACGAGGGCCCCGACTACGACCGCGGGCGCGCCGTGGCGCACACCGCGGACGGGCTGCTGCCGACGTGGGTCTGGACCTGGCGCGGCACGGTGCACGGGGCGCCGCTGACCGCGGCCTGGCCGCCTACGAGCGGGCCCGGACGCTGACGGAGACCGGGCGCCGGCGGACCGGGGCGACGGGCACGAGGGGGGCGACAGGGGCCTGCTCGGCTCGGCGCTGCACCGACCGACCCAGAGCGAGGAGCGCCAGGCCCATGAGGAGCGCCACCCCCGCCAGGACGAGCACGCCGAACGCGACGAGCTGCGGGATGCCGTGCAGCCGCGGGACGCCCGGCACGGCGAGGGGCACGGCGCCGATCAGCAGGATCGTCGTCACCGCCGACACCACGAGCACGCGCACGTCACGACTCCTCTCGAACGGATCTCCACTGTGCTCCGGTCGTCGCGTCGGCCGCCAGCCCTCGTTACGTCCATCGGGGTCACGATGCGATTCCGGTGCCCGGTGGACGCACCCCGCCGGCTCCGACATCCTTGATCGCCGGCTCGGGGACGGGAGAGCGATGCTCGAGATCGACGGGATCTCCAAACGGTTCGGGTCCACGGTCGCCCTGGACGGCATGACCCTCACCGTCCGCCCCGGGGAGCTCTACGGGTTCGTCGGTGCCAACGGGGCGGGCAAGACCACGACCATGCGCATCGCGCTCGGGGTGCTCGCCGCCGACGCCGGCGAGGTCCGTCTCGGCGGCCGCCCGCTCGACGCGGCGTCGCGACGCCGGATCGGCTACATGCCCGAGGAGCGCGGGCTCTACCCGCGCATGGCCGTCGGCACCCAGCTGCGCTACCTCGCCGAGCTGCGCGGGCGCTCGGCCGCCCAGGCCCGCGAGGCCGCCGACCGCTGGACCGAGCGCCTCGGGCTCGCCGAGCGCCGCGGCGACGAGGTCCAGCGCCTGAGCCTGGGCAACCAGCAGCGCGTCCAGCTCGCCGCCGCGCTCGTCGCCGAGCCGGACGTCCTCGTGCTCGACGAGCCGTTCTCCGGCCTCGACCCGATGGCCGTCGACGTCATGAGCGGGGTCCTGCGCGAGCGCCGCGACGCGGGCGCACCGGTCGTCTTCTCCTCGCACCAGCTCGAGCTGGTCGAGCGCCTCTGCGACCGGGTCGGGATCGCCCGCGCCGGGCGGCTCGTGGCCGAGGGCACGGTCGCCGAGCTGCGCGACGCCTCGGCGGCCGAGGTCGTCGTCGACGCCCCGCACGCCCCACCGGGGTGGGCCGACGGCGTGCCCGGGGTCGCCCGGACCCGGGCTGCCGACGGCGGGACCGTGCTGACCCTCGCCGACGCCTCCGAGACGGTGCTCGGTGCCGTGCTCGACGCGGCCCGCCGCACGGGTCCGGTGCACGAGTTCCGGCGCCGCCGCCCGACGCTCGCCGAGATCTACCGCGACGCCGTCGCCGAGGAGGTCGCGGTGTGAGCCTGCGTCCCGTCCTGCTCATCGCCCGGCGGGAGTTCGCCTCGCGGGTCCGGGGCAAGGCGTTCGTCGTCGGCACGCTCGTGGTGCTGGTGCTGCTCGGCGTGTACGCGGCGGTGCTCGCCACCATCGCCTCGGACGACGACACGGCGCGGATCGGCGTCACCGGACCCGCCACGGCGCTCACCGGCCCGCTCGGACGGGCCGCGCCCGCGCAGGGCCTCACGCTCACCGTCGTGCCGGAACCCGACGTCGCGGCGGGCGAGGCCGCGGTCCGCGCCGGGGATCTCGACGCCCTGGTGGGCGGCGACCCGGCCCGTCCGCGGGTGTTCGTCGAGTCCGAGCCCGACGCGGCGCTGGAGCGGACGATCGCCGCCGCGACGACCGCGGTCGCGCGGGACGGCTTCCTCGCCGGCCGCGGGGTCGACCCGACGGCGCTGGACGCGGCGGTCTCCGAGTCCGGGCCGGTCGTGGTGGCCGCCGAGGCACCGGACCCGCAGGCCGGGCAGCGGCTGGGCCTCGGGCTCGCGGGGGCGTTCCTGCTGTTCTTCTCCATCCAGTCCTACGGCGCCATGGTCGCCCAGGGCGTCGTCGAGGAGAAGGCGAGCCGGGTCGTCGAGATCGTCCTGTCGTCGGTGCGGCCGTGGCAGCTGCTGCTCGGCAAGGTGCTCGGGCTGGGTGCGGTGGGCCTGCTGCAGCTCGTGGTCCTCGGCGGGGCCGGGCTCGCCGTCGCGGGGGCGACGGGCGTGCTCGTGGCCGACGTGGGGCTGGTGACGACGCTGGTGTCGGTACTGGTCTGGTACCTGCTCGGGTTCGCGCTCTACGCGACGGTGTTCGCGGCCGCGGGCTCGCTGGTGTCCCGCCAGGAGGACACCCAGAGCGTGCTGTCCCCTGTGACGATCTTCGTGCTGCTCGGGTTCGTCGTGGGCTTCAACCTGTTGACCTACGACGCGGGCGGCACCGCCGTCACCGTGCTGTCGCTGCTGCCGCCGTTCAGCCCGCTGTTCATGCCCGCCCGCATCGCGCTCGGCGTCGCGCCGGCGGGCCAGGTCGTGCTCGCGTTCGTCCTCACGATCGCCTTCACCGCCGGGGTCCTCGCCCTCGGCGGGCGCATCTACGCGAACTCGGTGCTGCGCACCGGGGCGCGAGTGTCCCTGCACGAGGCGCTGCGGCGTTCCCGGGGCTGACCGTGTGCTCGGGGTCAGACATCTGAGGTCGCGATGGCTGTGCGGCGGGGGTCTGTACCCCGGTCGCCGCATGGTCCGGAGAGCCTTGGGGGACCGCTGGCCATGACCGGCTGAGCGTGCGGTCCCGGTGGCTGCTCCGGGGCCGAAGCTCTCCCCTTTCCCGGGACCGGGCATCGTCGGAACGCGATTGCTCGAGGGCGTGCTTCGTCCTTATCGTCCCGATCATGGCTGTGAGCGGACCTTCAGGGCGTGACCTCGTCGAGGTCAATCGCCAGCACTGGGACGAGCGGGTCCCGATCCACCTGGCGAGCGCGTTCTATGACGTCGAAGGCCTCGTCGCCGGAGATGACGACTTCGATGACTACCAGCTCGAGGAGATCGGCGACGTGACCGGCGCCGACCTGGTCCATCTGCAATGTCACGTCGGGCACGACACCTTGTCCTGGGCCCGGCGCGGGGCTCGGCATGTGACCGGGCTCGACTTCTCGTCGTCCGCTATCGAGGCCGCCACAGATCTCGCTACCCGGATCGGCTTGGCCGAGCGTGCCGACTTCGTGACCGCCGACGTCCTTGACGCGGCCCACGTGTTGGGCACGCACCGCTTCGACGTCGTCTACACCGGTCACGGCGCCCTGATGTGGGTCCCCGACATCCGCGCCTGGGCCGCGACCGTGGCCGCGCTGCTCCGTCCCGGCGGTCGGCTCTACCTCGCCGAGTTCCATCCGCTCACCGACGTCCTCGACGACGAACACGGTACGTCCGCGCAGCGCGACTACTTCACCCGCGGCGCCAGGACCTACGACTCACCCGGCACCTACGCCGACTGGAACGCGGTCACAACCCACAACACAGCTACTGAGTGGCACCACACCCTCGGCGACATTCTTACGGCCATTGCGGCAGCCGGGCTAAGGATCGAGTTCGTCCACGAGCACGACAGCATTCCCTTCCAGCGCTATACCAGCCTGTCCGCTTATCAGGGGCGATTTCGTTACCCCGAGGAGACAGCCCGTCTTCCATTGATGTACTCACTCAGCGCCACTGCCCTCTAGCTGGCTCGGCAATCTCTCATGGGCAGGCTCGTCACACGGTCCCGCCTGAGCGACCAGAACCTGCGCGTGAGAATACCTTCGGTCCAGAGCGAACGCTTTCGCCGCGTCGAACGATTGTCCCGTGTGGAGGCAGTGGTAGAGACAGCCGAGTAGCCGATCGAACAGGTGGCGCAAAGCGGACGTGTGTCGGTCTCCGTCGGCCCGTCGTCGCTTGTAGTGCTCTCGCGGCCCGGGGGTTCGGAGTGTGGCGAAGGCCCACATGTAGCCGGTGCCGGCGAGGCGCTGGTTCTTCACGACGCGCGCGGAGACCGCGCGGCTGCGCCCGGAGGCGCGGGTGACCGGCGCCGAACCGGCGTAGGCCTTGAGCGAGCGGGCCGAGGCGAAGCGGGAGCGGTCGTCGCCGATCTCGGCGAGCACCCGGGCCCCGGAGATCGTGGACAGGCCGGGGAAGCTGGTGATGATCGCCGCGTCGGGGTGCTGGGCGAAGGCATCCTCGACGCCCTCCGAGGAGTCACCCGCCGGGCGAACGCCCGTCATCCGACCGGCCAGTCCGCCGCCGGGCCCGCAGCGACACGCCACGAGCAGCCGGCGACGGAACCGACCCGCGAGACCGACCAGTCTGAGCTCAGGGCTCCCGGCTCGTCGCCGTGGCCCGGAAAGGGGGTAGGCCTCGGTCCCAGCAGGCGCCCCAGGCTGCTGCCCGGGACGCCTGCCGAGAGCTATGAGAAGGGGCGGTCACCCGCGATCGCGACGCGTTCCGCGACCCGGCGGTGCGGGTGGTAGTCGCCGACCGCGTAGTGCTGGGTCGCGCGGTTGTCCCAGAACGCCACCGTGCCCGCCGCCCACCGGTACCGGACCTGGTACTCGGGCACGTGGGCCTGCGCGAACAGGTGCCGCAGCAGCTCGTCCGACTCCTCGCGGTCGAGGCCGTCGATGCGGGTCGTGAACGAGCTGTTCACGAACAGTGTGCGGCGCCCGGTCTCCGGGTGCGTGCGCACCACGGGGTGGCTCACGGGCGGGAAGACGTCCTCGAGGCGCGCGAGCTTCTCCGCGTCCAGGAAGCGGGCGAATCCGGGCACCATGTCGTGCACGGCGTACGCGCCGTCGATCCGGGCGAGGACGTCGGGGGCGAGGTTGTCGTACGCCGCGGCCATGTCGGCCCACATGGTGTCGCCCCCGAACGGCGGGGTGTCGATCATGCGGAGCATCGCGCCCATGGCCGGGCTCGCGCGGAACGAGGTGTCGACGTGCCAGACGTTCTCGTAGGTCTGCGGGCCGTCGCCGCCCTTGGTGAACCGCACCGTGGCGGGGTCGTCACCCTGCTCGAGCAGCGGGTTCGTCTCGAGCTCGCCCCAGTGTCGCGCGAGGTCGCGCTGGTCGGCGGGCGCGATGGCCTGGTCGGGGAAGAACAGGACCTTCCACTCCAGCAGCGCCCGGTGGATCTCCGCGCGGACCTCGGCGTCGGTGGCCGCGAGGTCGACGCCGCGGATCTCCGCCCCGAGGGTGACCCCGACCGGGGTGAGGTCGAACGCGTCGTACGAACAGCGCTCGGGCCAGTCGCCCGGCATCCGGCGCAGGAGACGCCGACCCTCGAGGAGGTCGGTGGCCGGAGTGCTGGTCGGTCGGAGCGTCCGCGATCCGAGCGTGCTGGTCACGATCGACCACGCTCAGACTGGCGCAGGCTCGTCGTCAACGCAATGTGGCCGAGATCGTTTCCCCTCTCGCCTTTACCTCCCGGTAGTGCAACGATCCCGCGATGCTCACACGTTCAGGGCGGGTGGTCGGCGCGACCATCGCCGTGCTCGCGTTCGTTCTCGCCGGCTGCGGTGGCCTCTCCGGCACCGGTCAGCCCCAGGCCCAGGGCGGCAGCCTCGCCGCCAGCGGTATCAACCTCGCCGGCCAGACCTACACGGTCGGTGGCCAGGAGTTCGACGAGCAGCTGCTGCTCTGCAAGATGAGCGTCGCCGCCCTGCAGTCGGTCGGGGCGACCGTGAACGACCGGTGCAACATCACCGGTTCCGCCGCCGCCCGCCAGGCCCTGGTGTCCGGCGAGATCGACATGGGCTGGTCGTACACCGGCACCGGGTGGATCACGAACCTCGGCAACACCACGCCGATCCCCGACTCCCAGCAGCAGTACGTCGCGGTGCGCGACCAGGACCTCCAGCGCAACCAGATCGTCTGGACCAACCCGACGCCGTTCAACAACACGTACGCGATCGCCACGACCCGCGCGTTCGCCGACGCCAACAACCTGCGCACCACCAGCGACTGGGCGAACTTCATCAACAGCGGCAACCCGCAGGCCACCACCTGCGTCGAGGCCGAGTTCGCCAGCCGCAACGACGGTCTGCCGAACCTCCTGCGGGCCTACGGGGTCACCCGGCCCTACGACGCCCCGCCGGCCCTGACGGTGCTCGACACCGGCGCGATCTACCAGGCCACCGCCAACGGCAACCCCTGCCTGTTCGGCGAGGTGTTCACCACCGACGGCCGCATCCCCGCGCTGAACCTCGTGTCGCTCGCCGACGACCGGAACTTCTTCCCGAAGTACAACGCGTCGAACACGATCCGCAAGCAGGTCGTCGACCGGAACCCGGCCATCGTCCAGGTCTTCGACCAGATCTCCCCGCGCCTGACCGACGACGTCATGCTCCAGCTCAACGGGCAGATCTCCTCGCAGGGCCGCGACGCCGGCCAGGTGGCGACCGAGTTCCTGCAGCAGCAGGGCCTGATCGGCTGACACCGACCGGGCCCGGTTCCGAGGCGAAGGGCCCTTTCGCTCGATCTACCCGAGCGAAGGGGCCCTTCGGTCGACGACCACGGGCTCGCTCAGAGCGCGTTGAAGCGTTCCAGCGCCTCCTGGCGTTCGGTCTGGTGGTCGACGATCGGGGCCGGGTAGTCCGACGGTGGCTCGCTGAGCTTCCAGGGCTGGTGGACCGTCCTGCCCTCCACGTCGGCGAGCTCCGGCACCCAGCGGCGCACGTAGTCGCCCCGGGGGTCGAAGCGCTCCCCCTGGGTCACGGGGTTGAAGACCCGGAAGTACGGCGCGGCGTCGGTGCCCGAGCCGGCGGCCCACTGCCAGCCGTGCTGGTTCGACGCGAGGTCGCCGTCGACGAGCAGTTCCATGAAGTGCCGCGCGCCCCACCACCACGGCAGGTGCAGGTCCTTGACCAGGAACGACGCGACGGCCATGCGCATGCGGTTGTGCATCCACGCCTCGCCGCGCAGTTGGCGCATGGCGGCGTCGATGGCCGGGAAGCCGGTGCGTCCCTCCTGCCAGGCGCGGAACTTCTCGTCCGCCGACGTCCCGGAGTCGAGGGTGATCCGGTCGAACTTGGTGTCGAAGTTCTCGCGGGCCGAGCGGGGGAAGAACCACAGCACCGCGGCGTAGAAGTCGCGGAAGCAGAGCTCGTTGCGGTACGAGGTCGGCCCCTTTCCCGAGCCCCCGACGTCCGCGAGCAGCGTGCGCGGGTGCACGACGCCGTACTTGAGGTAGACCGACATCCGGGACGTCGCGGGCCGGTCGGGCCGGTTGCGGAGGTCGTCGTAGTCGGCGAGGTGCTCGTCGACGAACGCCGCCCACTGGTCGAGCGCGGCCCGTTCGCCGGCCGCCGGCAGCTCGGCGTCGGGGGCCTCGTCGCCAGGGATCGTCACGGCGCGGGGCCCGCCGTCCTTCTCCCCGGGGTCCATCCAGTCGACCGTCGAGGCGTCGGTGTCGGCGGGCGCGCGCCAGCCGTGCTGCGCCCAGACGCGGCTGAACGGCGTGTAGACCTTGTACGGCTCGCCGTCGGACTTGGTGATCCGCCCCGGCGCGACGGCGTACGGCGAGCCGGTACGGACGAGCTCCACGCCGTCGAGCGCTTTCTCGACCGCCTCGTCGCGCTCGCGGCCGTAGGGGCCGAAATCGGCGGCCACGTGCACACTGCCGGCTCCCACGGCTCCCGCGAGCTTCGGGATCGCCTCGGCGGGATCTCCCTTCACGACCAGCAGGCGCCCGCCCAGGGACTCGTCGAGGTCGCGCAGGCTCCGGTGCAGGAACGTTCGGCGCGCCTTCCCGGAGGGCCCCAGCAGCCGAGGATCCAGCACGAAGACCGCCAGCGACCGGCGTGCCCGGGCGGCCGCCTCGAGGAAGATCGGCTGGTCGTGCACGCGCAGGTCGCGGCGGAACCAGACGATCGCGGTGTCGTCCCGATCGTCGGTGGAGTCGCTCATGGCTCCCGGCTACCCCCCGCGCGCCCGCCTACGCCCGCACGCCGTCGGCCTGCGGCGAGGAGGTCCAGCCAGGCGCGGACCAGCGCGCCGTCGCCGGTGTCGAGCCCGTGCACGACGGCGTAGCAGGGGCCGACGGTGCGCCAGCCGTCGGCACGCGCGGTCAGGTCCGACCCGGACGCGGCGCAGGGCGGGGTGCTCGGGGCGGTCCGGGGCGCCCTGGACGCGGTGCCACGGCGTCGCCGTCCCACCCGGATCCGAGGGGGACGCGCGTGATCAACGGGCCCTTCCGGCGCTTAGAAGCAGCGAGATACCCGTTCGCTGCGTCACGGGGCCCGCTAGCGCTGGTCCATGCTGACGTACGAGCGCTCGGTCGGACCGGTGTAGACCTGGCGCGGGCGGCCGATGCGGGTGTCCGGGTCGTCGATCATCTCGCGCCAGTGGGCGATCCAGCCCGGGAGGCGCCCGATGGCGAAGAGGACCGTGAACATCTCGGTCGGGAAGCCCATCGCCTGGTAGATCAGGCCGGTGTAGAAGTCGACGTTCGGGTAGAGCTTGCGCTCGACGAAGTAGTCGTCGTTGAGCGCGAACTCCTCGAGGCGCATGGCGATGTCGAGCATCTGGTCGCCGCCGCCCAGCTTCTCGATGATCCCGCGCGCGGTGTCGCGGACGATCGCCGCGCGGGGGTCGTAGTTCTTGTAGACCCGGTGGCCGAAGCCCATGAGCCGGACGCCCGGCTCCTTGTTCTTGACCTTGCGGACGAACTCGTCGGCGTTGCCCTCGTTGTCGCGGATGCCCTCGAGCATCGTCAGGACCGCGGCGTTGGCGCCGCCGTGCAGCGGGCCGAACAGGGCGTTGATGCCGGCCGAGATCGACGCGAAGAGGTTGGCCTGCGACGAGCCGACCATCCGGACCGTCGACGTCGAGCAGTTCTGCTCGTGGTCGGCGTGCAGGATGAACAGCATGTCGAGCGCCTTGGCGACGTCCGGGTCGACCTCGTAGGGCTCGGCGGGCAGGCCGAAGGTCAGGCGCAGGAAGTTCTCGACCAGGCCCAGCGAGTTGTCCGGGTAGAGGAACGGCTGGCCGATCGAGTTCTTGTAGGCGTAGGCCGCGATCGTCGGGACCTTGGCCAGCAGGCGGACGCTGGAGAGGTCGACGTTCGGCTCGTCGAACGGGTCGAGGGCGCGCTGGTAGAAGGTCGACAGGGCCGATACCGCGGACGACAGCACCGGCATCGGGTGCGCGTCGACGGGGAAGCCGTCGAAGAACTTCTTGAGGTCCTCGTGCAGCATCGTGTGCCGCTGGATCTGGTCGGTGAACGTGTCGAGCTGCTGCTTGTTGGGCAGCTCGCCGTACATCAGCAGGTAGCTGGTCTCGACGAAGGTCGAGTTCTTGGCCAGCTCCTCGATGGGGTAGCCGCGGTAGCGCAGGATGCCCGCGTCACCGTCGATGTAGGTGATGTCCGAGCGGCAGGCGCCGGTGTTCACGTAGCCCGGGTCGAGGGTGATCAAGCCCGTCTCGCCGAGCATCTTCCCGAGAGCGACGCCCGAGGAGCCCTCGGTCGCCTCCACGATCTCCATCGTGTGCTCGCCGCCCGGGTACGACAGCGTGGCGGTGCGCTTCTCGGAATCCTCGCTGGCCATCGGCAGTCAGTCCCTCTCGCGCTCGTCGTGAGCGGGAGGGCGGCGGCGCCGGCTCGGCGAGCGAGGTGCCGGGCCGCCCGGCCGCCGGGGGTGTCCCGCGGCGCGCTCCCGCAGCAGTGGGGGTCGTACGAGCGCGAACCGTAGCGCTCGCGAGGTCCGCCACGCAGCACGAGTGGCGGCGCTGCGTGACGTGGCCCCTGTCACTGACGTGACAACCGCGTTACGCAGCGAGCTCGCTGCGCCACGGCGGCTCCGCCCCGGCCCGCGAGACCGTCCACGCGGCGACCCGGGCGGCGAAGTCCAGCGCCGACGCCCAGTCGTCGGCGTCGAGACGGGTGACGGCGTCGCGGTCGAGCGCGTCGTGGTCGGCGAGCCAGCCCAGCAGGGCGCTGTGCACGCTGTCGCCGGCGCCGATCGTGTCGACCAGGGGTCCCACGCTCGTCGCGGGCACCGTGACGACGCCGCCGCCGCGGGTGTGGGCGGCGAGCCCCGAGGACCCGCGCGTCAGGACGACCGCGCCGGCCCCGGCGTCGAGCACGTCCTCGGGCGTGCGGCCCCAGCGCTCGGCGTCCTCGTCGGAGAGCTTGACCAGGCCCGCCACCGTCGCGATGCGGTCGAGGCGGGCGACGACGGCGTCGGGGTCGTCGACGAGCCCGGGTCGCAGGTTGGGGTCGAGGCTGACCAGTCGCCCGCGGTCGGCCTCCCGGACCGCGAGGTCGGCGTAGCGCGACGCGCCGGGCTCGAGGACCAGCGAGAGCGTGCCGACGGCGACCGCCGCCGTGTCCGCGGGCAGCTCGCCGGGGTCGGCGACGAGCCGGTCGGCGCTGCCCGCGACGTGGAACGAGTAGCGCGCGGCGCCGGCCTCGTCGAGCGTGACCACCGCGAGCGTCGTCGGCTCGGGGCCGCGCTGCACCAGGCCGGTGTCGACGGCGTTGGCCTCGAGGCGGCGGATCAGGGCGTCGCCGAAGGGGTCGGTCGACAGTCGCGTGAGCATCGTCGCCGGCACCCCGAGGCGTCCGAGGCCGACGGCGGTGTTGAAGGGGCCGCCGCCGAGACGCGGGGCGAGCGCGGTGAGGGCGGGGTCGTCCGGGCGCCCGTCACCGGTGGGGACCAGGTCGACGAGCGCTTCCCCGCCGACCACGACGCGACCGGTCATCGGTCTCCCCCCGACGGTCCGGCTCCGCCAGGCTCCGCGTCCCGGATCCCCCACGTCACGGTCCACGTCTGCCCGGGCGTGATCACGCGCAGGTCCGTGCCCGAGTTCGCCGCGTCAGCCGGGCAGGTCATCGGCTCGACGGCGACCGCGCGCCCCCGGCCGACGAGGTCGTCGGGCGTGAACACCATGACCCAGCCGAAGCTCGCGTCACCCCACAGCACGGTGGACCGCCCGTCGGGGGCGGTGAGCACGCCGAGGACCCCGTCGGGGCCCGGCGCGGCGCCGAAGCAGGTGTCGAGCGCCAGGTCGCCGACCCGGCGGCCCTCACGCAGATCCTCGTCCGCGGCCACCGGGCGCACGGCGGTCGGGATCCTGCGCTCGTCGGTGTCGACGATCCGGTCCGCCGCGAGCGTCAGGGTGCAGTCGGCGGGCGCGGTGTCCCCGACACGGAGGTAGGGGTGGGTGCCGACACCGGCCGGGACGTCGCCGTCGCCGGTGTTGGTGAGCGCGTGGGTGACGACGATCCCGGCCGGCGAGACGACGTAGGTGGTCTCGGCGTGCAGCGGGCCGGGCCAGCCCCACGAGGCCTCGACGTCGGCGGCGAGCCGCACGGAGTCCCCGGCGCGCTCGACCACCCGCCACGGGCGTCGCCGCAGCAGGCCGTGGATGGCGTGGCCGCGGGCGGCCTCGGTGGCCTCCAGGCGGTACTCCCGCCCGCGCCAGGTGTACGCGGCACCGGCGATGCGGTTGGGCCACGGCACGAGGACGCCGCCCGCGCCCATCGGCGGGGTCGCGTCGACGTCGAAGGTCTCGATGCGGGCCATCCCGTCGACGTCGAGGGCCCGCAGGCCGGCACCGACCTCGGTGACGACGGCGCGGGTCGGTCCGGCGACGAGGTCGATCTGCTCGCCGGTCGGGTGCACGGCGGCACACGCTAGCGGTGTGACGATCGGTTTGCGTCGAGCCACCAGGGGTTTCGTCCCCGGGCCGGAACGGTCACAGGCCGGACATGGGCAGCGACGAGGACACCCCGTCCGGCACGCCGAAGGTCGTCGTCGTCGGCGGCGGGTTCGCCGGCTTCCAGGCGGCGCGGTCGCTCGCGCGGCGCATGGGCAGTGCCGGTGGGGAGGTCGACATCGTGCTCGTCAGCCCCACCAACTACTTCCTCTACCTGCCCCTGCTCCCCGAGGTGGCCGCCGGCATCCTCGAGCCGCGCCGGATCTCCGTCGCGCTCGCCGCGGCCCTGCCGCGCTGCGTGCGCCACGCCCCCGGCGAGGTCGACGAGCTGGACCTCGACGCGCACCGCATCGGCTGGCTCGACCCCGAGGGCGTGCACCACGAGACGACGTTCGACCGGCTCGTCGTCGCGGCGGGCAGCGTGCACAAGGTGCTGCCGGTGCCGGGCGTCACCGAGTACGCGCAGGGCTTCCGCGGCGTGCCCGAGGCCCTGTACCTGCGCGATCACCTCATCCGCCAGGTCGAGCTCGCGGCCATGTGCGACGACCCGGAGGAGCGCGCCGAGCGCCTGACCGTGGTCGTGGTCGGGGGCGGCTACACGGGCACCGAGGTCACCGCCCAGGGCTACCGGTTCACCCGCGAGCTGGCGGCGAGCCGGGGCCTGGGGGAGGTCCCGCGCTGGGTGCTCGTCAGCCGCGGCGAGCTGCTCTCCGGGCTCGACCCGCACCTCGGGCGCACCGCCGACCGGGTGCTGCGCGAGCGCGGGGTCGACGTGCGCACCCACGAGGAGGTCGACGAGGCCACCGGGGACGGCGTCCGGCTCGCCTCGGGCGAGGACGTCCCGACGCGGACGCTGCTGTGGTGCGTCGGCGTGCGGCCGGACCCGCTGATAGACGACCTCGGGGTGGAGGTCGACCAGGGGCGGATGGTCGTCGACGCCCACCTGCGCGTGCCCGGGCACCCGCACGTCTTCGCCTGCGGCGACGCCGCCGCGGTGCCCGACCGCGCGCGTCCCGGCGAGTACACCGCGATGACCGCCCAGCACGCCGAGCGCCAGGGCCGCCTCGCCGGGCGCAACGTCGCGGCGTCGCTGGGCCACGGCCGCAGCAAGGCCTACAAGCACCGTGACCTCGGCTTCGTGGTCGACCTCGGCGGCTACGACGCGGCGGCGAACCCGCTGGGGGTCAGGCTCACCGGGAAGCCCGCGCACGTGGTCGCCCGCGGCTACCACCTGATCGCGATGCCCGGGAACCGTGCGCACCGCCGTCGACTGGCTCCTCGACGCCGCCCTGCCGCGCCAGACCGCGCAGCTCGGGCTCGTGCGCTCCCCCGCGGTGCCTCTCGACTCCGCCTCGCCCGAGGTGCCGCAGCACGGTCTCGGGTTCCCGTCGGATCAGTCCTCGCGCGGGGCCCGTCCCGGCGGGTCGGCGGAGGCGTCGTCGCCGGGGGCGTCCCGCGAGGTCTCGGAGTTCCCCACCGGCGCCCGGTAGCGCCAGAACACCGGGAAGATCGCGACCACCAGGACCGTCAGCACGATCACGCCGAGACCGCCGACGAACGTCGCGGCGCCGGTGCCCCACGCGTCGGCGGCCGGGCCGTGCCACAGGTCCCCGATCCGCGGGCCGCCGGCGACCACGACGGTGAACACGCCCTGCATGCGTCCGCGCATCTGGTCGGTCGCGACGACCTGCAGCATCGTCTGCCGGAACACCGCGCTGACGAGGTCGGCCGCACCCGCCACCGCGAGCAGCGTCACGGCCAGCCACAGCATCGAGGTGAGCCCGGACAGCGCGACGCCGAGGCCCCAGACGCACACGGCGACCGTCACGGCGACGCCCTGGCGGCGGATACCGTGCAGGCGCCCGGAGAACAGCCCGCCGAGTGTCGCCCCGATCGCGATCGAGGCGAACAGCGCGCCGAGGGCGAACCCGCCGCCGGGTGGGTCGCCGAACACCCGCTCGGCCGCCTCCGGGAACACCGCCCTCGGCATGCCGACCGCCATCGCCACGATGTCGACCAGGAACGACACGAGCAGCACCTGGCTGGTCGCGATGTAGCGGAAGCCGGCCAGGACGTCGGCGAACCCGGCGCTGCGGCGCACGGCCCGGAAGGCCCCGCGCACCCCGCCGGGGCCGTCGCCGACCGGTAGGCGCGGCAGGTTGTAGGCCGCCCAGATCGACGCGACCAGGCAGACGGTGTCCACGAGGTAGAGGACACCGACCGACGTGAACGTCAGCGCGACCCCGGCGAGCAGGGGTCCCGCGATCGCGCCGACCTGGTTGACCGTGAACAGCAGCGTGTTCGCCGCCGGCAGCTCGTCGTTCGGCAGGATCCGGGGCAGCACCGCCGCGCGGGTGGGCTGGTTGATCGCCAGGAACGCGGTCTGGACCGCGTAGAGGCTCAGGATCGTCCACGGGCCACCGAGGCCGGTGACGGAGACGACGCCGAGCAGCGCGGACGTCACGGCGATCCCGGTGCCGGTGAACACCAGCAGGCCGCGGCGGTCGACCGCGTCGGCGATCGCGCCGCCCCAGAGCCCGAAGACGATCAGCGGGACGAGTCCGAACAGGCCGGTCAGCCCGACCCACGCCGACGACCCCGTCAGCTGGTAGAGCTGCGTCGGGACCGCGACGACGGTGAGCTGCGCGCCGACGACCGTGACGATCGCGGCGATCCAGAGGCGCTTGAACGCCGGGGTACGCAGGGGCGTGGTGTCGGCGAGGACGCCTCTGCCGGGCTTCCTCGACCGGTTCGGCTCCGCTCCGCTCCGCGTCCCTGCCACCGCGGCATCGTGCGCCTCTACGGCGCGAGGCGCTCCACGACCCACCCCTGGTCGGTGCGCCGGAACCGCAGCCGGTCGTGGAGGCGGTCGCCGCGTCCCTGCCAGAACTCGACGTGCGTCGGGACGATCCGCCAGCCGCCCCAGTGCGGCGGCGGGGGGATCTCCTCCTGGTCGGCGAAGCGCTCGGTCACGGTGGCGAGGAGCTCCTCGAGGGCGGCGCGGTCGCGCAGCACCCCGGACTGCGGCGAGGCCCACGCCCCGAGCTGTGACCCGCGCGGGCGGGTGCGCCAGTAGACCGCCGTGTCCTCGCGCGAGAGCAGCTCGACGGGGCCGATGACCGTGGCCTGGCGCTGCAGCGCGAGCCACGGGAAGGTCGCCGACGCCTGGCGCGTCTGGCGAAGCTGGTGGCTCTTCTCCGAGGTGTAGTTGGTGAAGAACGTGACACCGCTCGGGTCGACGTCCTTTGCCAGCACCGTGCGGGTCGTGAGGCGGTGCTCGTCGTCGCCGGAGGCCAGCACCATCGCGTTCGCGTCGGGCAGGCCGGCGTCCCGGGCCTCGGCGATCCAGGCGAGCAGCTGCTCGTGCCAGGTCGGAGCCAGGTCGGCCGCGTCGAGCGTCGCCGACCGGTAGTTCTCGCGCATCCCCGGCAGGCCCGTGCCCCGTTCCGCCACCCGAACTCCTCGTCCCGTTCATGTCCGATTGCCCGCCGCACGGTAGGCGACGGCCTGGTGAGCGCCACGTGAGCAGGGACACAGACCTCTGCGTTGCCCGCCCGGTGTGCCGCGGAGCAGATTCCAGATGGGCTCGCAGCGCCGCCGTACCCACCGCGGAGCGCGCGCCGAGGTGGGCGACGGGGGCCCGACCGGGACCCCGCGCCGCGTCGCGAGGAGGTCGTCGGAGTGAGCACTGCCGTCCCCGTCGCTGCGCCGGGGTTCTCGCCGGGCCTGGAGGGCGTGGTCGCCTTCCGCACCGAGATCGCCGAGCCCGACCGCGACGGCGGCGCGCTGCGCTACCGGGGCGTCGACATCTCCGACCTGGTGGGCACCGTCGGGTTCGGGGACGTCTTCGGGCTGCTCGTCGACGGTGACCTCGGGCGCCCGCTGCCCCGCGAGGAGCCGGGGCTCGAGCCGCCGTTCAGCGGCGACGTCCGGGTCGACGCCCAGGCGGGGCTCGCCCTGCTCGGGGCGCGGTGGACGCTGCCGCCGCTGCTCGACGCCACCCCGGAGCGCGCCCGCGACGACCTCGCCCGCAGCGCCGCCGCCGCGCTGGCTCTCGTGGCCCGCGCGGCGCGCGGGTCGGAGCTGCCGGCGGTGCCCCGGAGCGTGCTGGACCCGGTCGACGATCCGGTGGAGCGGTTCCTGGTCCGCTGGCGCGGCGAGGCCGACCCGACGCACGTGCGGGCGCTCGACGCCTACTGGGTCTCCGCGGCCGAGCACGGGCTCAACGCCTCGACCTTCACCGCGCGGGTCGTCGCCTCGACCGGTGCCGACGCCGCCGCCTCGCTCTCGGCGGCGGTCGGCGCGATGTCCGGTCCGCTGCACGGCGGCGCACCGGCACGGGTGCTCCCGATGATCACCGAGGTCGAGCGGGGCGGGGACGCCGGCGCCGTCGTGCGCGGGATCCTGGACCGCTCCGAGCGGCTCATGGGCTTCGGGCACCGGGTCTACCGCGCCGAGGACCCCCGGGCCCGCGTGCTGCGGCGGGTGGCGCGCGACCTCGGTGCGCCCCGCTACGAGGCCGCGGCGGCGCTGGAGACCGCGGCACTGGCGGCGCTGCGCGAGCGCCGCCCGGACCGGGCGATCGAGACCAACGTCGAGTTCTGGGCCGCCGTGATGCTCGACCTCGCGGGCGTCCCGGCCCCGATGATGCCGGCGATGTTCACGTGCGCCCGCACGGCCGGCTGGGCCGCGCACGTGCTCGAACAGCGCCGCACCGGCCGCCTCGTGCGCCCGTCGGCGCAGTACGTCGGGCCCGGACCGCGCGGCGTGCACGCCGTCGCCGGCGTGGGGCCGCCGGGCTGAACCACCCGGGCAGTGGCCCACACGACAGCACTCGCCGAGCGACGCTGGGAGGATGACGCGGTGACCACGTCGACCGACACGCTGCAGATTCCCGCCGAGCTCCTGCCCAGTGACGGGCGGTTCGGGTGCGGGCCCTCGAAGGTGCGCCCCGAGCAGCTCGCCCGTCTCGCCGAGGCCGGCGACGTCATGGGGACGTCGCACCGCCAGAAGCCGGTCAAGTCGATCGTGGGGCGCGTGCGCTCCGGGCTGCGCGCCCTGTTCTCCATCCCCGAGGGCTACGAGGTCGTGCTCGGGGTGGGCGGCACCACCGCGTTCTGGGACGCCGCGGCCAGCGGCCTCGTGCGCGAGAAGAGCCTCCACCTGACCTACGGCGAGTTCTCCTCCAAGTTCGCGTCCGTCACCAGGGGCGCACCGTTCCTCGCCGACCCGATCGTCGTCTCCGCCGAGCCGGGCACCGCCCCGGAGCCGACCTCCGACCCGAGCGTCGACCTCATCGGCTGGGCCCACAACGAGACCTCCACCGGCGTCGCGGTCCCCGTCACCCGGCCCAGCGGCTCGGGCGACGCGCTGGTCGCGATCGACGCGACGTCCGGCGCGGGCGGGCTCCCGGTCCGCATCAGCGAGTCCGACGTGTACTACTTCGCCCCGCAGAAGTGCTTCGCCTCCGACGGCGGGCTCTGGGTCGCGATCATGTCCCCGGCGGCGCTCGAGCGTGTCGAGCAGATCGACGCCGACAAGCCGGGCGGGCGCTGGATCCCCGAGTTCCTGTCGCTGTCGACCGCGCTCGACAACTCCCGCAAGGACCAGACCTACAACACACCGGCCGTGGCGACGCTGCTCCTGCTCGCCGACCAGATCGAGTGGATGAACGCCGGGGGCGGGCTGGACTGGGCGACCGGGCGCACCAAGGACTCCTCGGACCGCCTGTACAGCTGGGCCGAGAAGTCGTCGTTCGCGACGCCGTTCGTCGCCGACCCGGCGCACCGCTCGCAGGTCGTGGGCACCGTCGACTTCGACGACGACGTCGACGCCGCGGCCATCGCGGCGACGCTGCGCGCCAACGGCGTGGTCGACACCGAGCCCTACCGCAAGCTCGGGCGCAACCAGCTGCGCATCGGGATGTTCCCGGCGGTCGAGCCGGACGACGTCACCGCGCTGACCCGCTGCATCGACTGGATCGTCGAGCGCCAGTCGTGACGACGCTGCTCTGAACGGGTCACCGGCCGCCGCGCCCGCGGTCATCGTCGGCGTGAACGACGAACACGGGCGCGGCGCGCCTCCCTCGTCCGAGGAGATCCGTGACCTAGCGTCGGTGGGCGAGCACCACGCCCCACCGGACCTGCGGGGCGAGGGCCGCGAGCCGACGGGGAGGCCTGATGCGTCAGCTGCGCGTCGTCGGCCTGGGTGACGACCACGAGACCGTGATCCTCGAGGACCCGATCCGCCACGAGCGCTTCGCGGTCGCCGGGGACGAGCGGCTGCGGGCCGCCGCGCGTGGGGACGTGCGTCGTCTCGGCCAGATGGAGATCGAGGTCTCGAGCCCCCTGCGCCCCCGGGACATCCAGGCGCGGGTGCGCGCCGGCGAGTCCGTCGACGAGGTCGCCTCGGCCGCGGGCGTGAGCTCCTCCCACGTCGAGCGCTTCGCCTACCCCGTCCTCCTGGAGCGTGCGCGGGTCGCGGAGATCGCCCGGCGCGCGCACCCCGTGCTGCCCACCGACCCCACGCGCACCGACGGGCGCACGCTCGGCGAGATCGTCAGCGCGACGTTCGGCGCCCGGGGGCAGGACCTCGACGACGCCCGCTGGGACGCCTACAAGGGAGACGACGCGCAGTGGGTCGTGACGCTGTCGTGGCGGGCGGGGCGCTCGGACAACGTCGCGCGGTGGTCGTTCCGCCCCGGGAGCTCCGGCGGCACCGTCGACCCCCGCGACAACCCGGCCCGCGAGCTGCTGGGCCGCGAGCCGGTCGGCGGCGGTCCGCGACGCGTCGACGCCACGGCCCCCGAACCCACGCCCGAACCCGCGGAGGCCGAGGCCTCCGAGGCCTCCGAGGCGGTCGAGGAGGCACCCGCACTGGCCGTCTCCGGCGACACCGCGCCCGCCCGGCGCGGCGCTCCCTCGGGCAAGCACGGCACGCACGGCACTCATGCCCCGGCCTCGCGCCGGCCCGAGCGCGGGACGACCCGGCGCGGCTCCTCGCGGAACGAGCGCCGGGGCACGCCCACCGTTCCCGCGCCCGCGGCCTCGGACGACCAGGTGCCGACGCCCCGCACGGAGCGCAGCGAGTCCCCGGCCGAGCAGGCCACCGTCGAGACCGCTGCCCCGGAGACCACCGAGGTGGCGCGCCGCGGCAAGCGCTCGCACCCGATCGTCCCGTCGTGGGAGGACGTCCTGCTCGGCACGCGCTCGCCGCGCAGCTGAGCTCAGAACGCCGCGACGGCCAGGAACACCAGCGCGAGCCCGGTGCCCGCGAACGTGCCGTAGACCGCCCAGCGCCAGGTCGGGACGTGGCGGTTGAGCCACAGCGCCGGCACCAGGCCCGCGACCACCGCCGCGTCGACGGCGAGCCCGATCGCGCCGAGCCCGGTGATCAGCGGCGCGGCGAGGGCGAGGTTGGCCAGCAGCACGACCCCGGCGACCAGCACGGACAGCGTCAGCCCCACGCCCCAGGGCGTCGGCTCGCCGGCCGCCGCGACCGCACTGAGCTCGGCTTCCTCGACCAGCGGCCCCGGCGCCGGGACACCGCCGGCGGCCCCGGTGCCGTTCCGGGGCAGCGGCGGCACGGGCGGCGGGTGCGGGGTGCGGGTGACGCCGCGCAGCGCCACGCGGTGGCCGGTGACGGGGTCGCAGTAGTCGACGGGCGCGGCCAGCTCGACCGAGAGGCGCGCGGCGAGCTGCCGGCCCCTGCGGCTGACCGTGTCGGCGGAGGCCCCGCGGCCCGGGCCGAACCCGTGGTCGAGCTCTCCTCGCGGCGTGCTCCCCTGAGGGCGTCGCCTCCCGACCCCGACCGTCGCCGCCACCCGCGCCCACTCCCGCAGCGCGTCGACGAGATCCGGCGGCAGGCCCCAGGTCCGCACCTCGCTGCCGTCGGCGGCCGGCTCCGCGAGCGCGACGCCGGCGACCAGCGCCTGGCCCCGCTCGGCGCGCACCTCCACGACTCTCACCGCCCGCCCCCGACCGGTGGGACAGCAGTGGCGTGGAAGGCGACCGCGGCCGCGGTGGCGACGTTGAGGGAGTCGACGTCGCCGGACATCGGGATGCGGACCCGGACGTCGACGCGCTCCAGCGCCTCGGCGGACAGCCCCGGGCCCTCGGCCCCGAGCAGCAGCGCCACCTTCTCCCGCGCCGCGAGCCCCGCCAGCGCCGCCGGGTCACCGCCGGGGGTCAGGGCCGCGAGCGCGAACCCCGCGTCCCGCAGCGCCGCCACCGCCTCGTCGAGGCCGGCGGTGCCGAACGGCACGCGCAGCACATGGCCCATCGAGACGCGCACGCTGCGCCGGTAGAGGGGGTCGGCGCACTCCGGGCCGACGATCACCGCGTCGACCCCGAGCGCCGCGGCGTTGCGGAAGAGCGCGCCGAGGTTCTCGTGGTCGTTCACGCCCTCGAGCACCGCCACCCGCCGCGCGCCGGCGAGCAGCGCGGCGAGGTCGGGCGCCGGGGCGCGGTCGGCACTCGCGAGCACCCCCCGGTTGAGGTGGAAACCGACCACGTGCGCCATGGTGTCGGCGTCCGTGACGTAGGCGGGCACGTCGATCCCGGCCAGGTCGGGCGCCAGGTCGTCGACCCGGCGGGCCACGCCGAGCAGCGCCCGCGGCGGGTACGGCGAGGCCAGCAGGCGCCGGACCACGACGGTGCCCTCGGCGAGCACGAGTCCCCGGCCGCCCGGGCGATCGGGGCGCCGGTCGGCCCGCGAGAGATCGCGGAAATCGGCGAGGCGCGGGTCCGCCGCGTCGTCGATCTCCACCACACGCGCCACGTGCGTATCGTCCCAGACCGCGATGTCGGGACCGGGACCCGCCGACGGGAGCCGGCCCCGGCGACAGGTGTCGACCGTCCACGGTGGGGCATCCGGTGGCTGGACGCCGAGCCCGGTGGCCGTGGGGGACGAGCGGAACGCAACCCTCCGGCGAGGTCCGGGAACGTGGGAGGCTGGGGCCGTGAGCGAGATGCGGGTGGTCGGTGTACTGGCCGTGGACGACGCGACGCAACAGGGCGGATCGTCGGGCTCGGGCGAGAGCCGACACCCCGTGGTGCTGCTCCAGGAGACCGACGGCAAGCGCTGCCTGCAGATCTGGATCGGCCTGGCCGAGGCCGAGGCGATCGCGCTCGAGCAGCAGGGGCGCCTGCCGGAGCGTCCGCTGACCCACGTGCTGATCTCCGACGTGGTCGTGGCGCTGGGTCGCCGGCTGGAGCGCATCGAGATCACCGAGGTGCGCGGCGGGACGTTCTACGCCGACCTGGTGTTCGACCGGGGACTGCGGGTCTCGGCGCGGCCCAGCGACTCGATCGCGATCGCGCTGCACGCGGACGTGCCGATCCACGCCACCGAGGGCGTCCTGGCCGACGCCGGGGTGGTCGTCGAGGACGACGAGAGCGACGAGACGCCGGGCGCCGGCGGCGGGTCGAGCAGCAGCGACGAGGACGAGGTCGACCGCTTCCGCGCGTTCCTCGACAACATCTCGCCCGAGGACTTCGGACGAAGCGGCTGACGGCCGGACGAAGTCGGCGGATCAGAGGTCACTGAGCATCGGCCAGCGGTCGGTCTTCCCCGTGGCCTACGCTGAACGGACGCTTTCCGCTGGCGGACGGTGCCGGTGGCTGGCGTGATCTCGCGTGCTGTGTCAGCGTGGCCGCTCGTCGGGGTTCGCGTGAGGTGCCGCGCGCCGCCCGCGGGCGGGGCGCGGTGGTTGTCGGATCGTGGACGGGAGCCGGGCGGGTAATGGGCCAGCACCTCACCGCCACCCTCTTCACCGCCTCGGACCAGGCTCGTTACCGGCATCGGATCCACCGGTGCCTCGAGGCCTTCGGGACGATGGTGAGCGAGGGTCGCTTCGCCGGTGCCGAGCCGAGCACCGGCGTCGAGATCGAGCTCGCGCTGGTCGACGAGGACATGCGGCCGGCGATGCTCAACCACGCCGTGCTCGACCGTTCCGCCTCCGACGTCCTGACCTCGGAGCTCGGCCGCTGGAACCTCGAGATCAACCTGCCGCCCCGGCTGCTGCCCGGCGCCACCGCCCGGGATCTCGAGCAGGACATGCTCGACGCGACCTGGTCGGCCGGTGACTGCGCCCGCGACCTGGGCGCCCGGGCGGTCACGATCGGCATCCTGCCGACCCTCGCCGCGGAGCACCTCGCGTCCGACCAGCTCACCGAGGACCCCCGCTACGCACTGCTGAACCGGCAGATGCTCACCGCGCGCGGCGAGCCGTTCCGCCTCGACATCACCGAGCCGCCGGCCTCCCGCCACGGCCCCGGCGACGGCGGGCCCGCCGAGCACCTCGTCCTCGACGTCGACTCGATCGCTCCCGAGGCGGCGTGCACGTCGCTGCAGCTGCACCTCCAGCTCACCCCGGACCTCTTCCCGGCGTACTGGAACGCCGCGCAGGCCATCGCCGGGCTGCAGGTGGCGCTCGCGGCGAACTCGCCGTTCCTGCTGGGCCGCCGGCTCTGGGCCGAGACCCGGATCCCGCTGTTCACCCAGGCCGTCGACACCCGCCCCGTCGAGCTGCGCAACCAGGGCGTCCGGCCGCGGGTGTGGTTCGGCGACCGGTGGGCCCAGTCGGCCTACGACCTGTTCGAGGAGAACGTCCGCTACTTCGGCGCGCTGCTGCCCCTGGCCGAGGACGAGGACCCGTTCGCCGAGCTCGACGCGGGCCGTCCCCCGAGCCTGCAGGAGCTGCGGCTGCACAACGGCACGGTGTGGCGCTGGAACCGCCCGGTGTACGACGTCGCCGGCGGCGTCGCGCACCTGCGCCTGGAGAACCGCGTGCTGCCCGCGGGCCCGACCGCGGTCGACGCGGTGGCCAACGCGATGTTCTTCTACGGCGTGATCCGGGCCCTTGCGGAGTCCGACCGCCCGCCGTGGCAGCTGATGTCGTTCGACGCGGCCGAGGCGAACTTCACCGCCGGCGCACGGCACGGCATCGAGGCCGCCCTGTACTGGCCGGGCATCGGCACCGTGCGCGCCGACGAGCTGGTGCTGCGCCGCATGCTGCCGCTGGCGCAGGAGGGCCTCGCCGCCTGGGGCGTCGACTCCGAGGCGGCGGACCGCTACCTGTCGGTGATCGAGCAGCGCTGCGTGCGCCGCTCGACGGGCGCCACGTGGCAGGTGCGCGCCGTCGCGCAGGCCGAGCGCCGCGGGCTCGACCGGGGCAACGCGGTGATGGAGATGATGAAGCGCTACCTGGAGGGCATGGAGGCCAACGTGCCCGTGCACGACTGGCCGCTGGACTGACCGCGCCGCCGCTGCAGCACCATCCACACCGCGGCGACGACCACCGCGGCGACCACCGATGCCGCCCCGCCGAGCACCAGCGGGGCGCGCCCGCCGAGCTCCTCGGCGAGCCATCCCAGCGCCGGCCCGCCCACCGGGGTGCCGCCGAGCAGGACGACCATCCACAGGCCCATGACGCGCCCGCGCACCTGCTCGTCGACGCCGAGCTGGACGGCGGCGTTCGCGGCGCTGGTGAACAGCAGCTGCGCCGCGCCCGTGGGCACGAGCAGGAGCGCGACCAGCGGGTAGCTGGGCATGAGCCCGGCCGCGACCTCGCAGGCCCCGAACACGACCGCGGCGACGACCACCGTGCGCAGGCGCGGGCGGCCTACCCGGCGAGCGGCGGTGAACGCCCCGAGCAGGCAGCCGACGGCGAGCGCGGAGGTCAGCAGGCCGTAGGACTCGGCGCCGCGCCCGAAGACGTTGCGGGCGACGATGGCCAGCGTCACGAAGAAGTTGATGCCGAGCGTCGAGACGAAGCAGACGAGCACGAGCAGCAGCACCACGTCGGGGCGCCGGCGGACCTCGCGCAGCCCGGCGCGGATCGCACCCGGCTCCCGCGGGGCGCGGGCGTAGGCGAACATCTCGGCCGGCCGCATCCGCGCGAGGCCGACGAGGACCGCGGCGAACGTGACCGCGTTGATGAGGAAGACCCAGCCGGTGCCGACCCCGGCGACGAGCAGGCCCGCGACCGCCGGCCCGAGGACGCGCGCGGTGTTGAACGTCATCGAGTTCAGCGCGACGGCGTTCGCCAGCGCGCCGGAGCCGACCATCTCGCCGGCGAACGACTGGCGCACCGGGCCGTCGAGCGCCGAGAAGCAGCCCAGCAGCACGCACAGGACATAGACCTGGGCGATCGTCACCAGGCCCGTGACGTCGAGCAGGCCGAGCACGAGCGCGCACGCGCCCATGGCGACCTGCAGACCCATGAGCAGGCGGCGCTTGTCGTAGCGGTCGGCGATCGACCCGCCCCAGAGGCTCAGCAGCAGGGTGGGCCCGAACTGCAGCGCCGCGGCGACGCCGAGGGCGACCGGGCTGCCGCCGGAGAGCTCGAGGACGAGCCAGTCCTGGGCGACCCGCTGCATCCATGTCCCGACCAGCGAGACGACCTGACCGGAGGCGAAGAGACGGTAGTTGCGGACCCTGAGGGCCGCGAAGACGCTGCCCCGCGCGCTCTCGGGGTGCGTGCTGTCGACCTCGCTCACCGGAGATCGCCATCGCACGCCATATTGATGAGCTTACCTAACGAGTTGGGGCCTTCCGCGACGTCAGCGACGTGGCGCTGCAGACGTTCAGTGTCCGTAGCGCCACGCCGCTGACATCACCACGCCCACTCAGGGCTTGGTGTCCTCGAGGGCGAAGCCGATGTTCAGGGTCACCTGGAAGTGCCCGACCTCGCCGTTCTCGACGTGCCCGCGAATCTCCGAGACCTCGAACCAGCTGACCTGGCGCAGGCTCTCCGAGGCCCGGCGCACGGCGCCGCGGATGGCCTCGTCGACGCTCTCGCTGGAGGTGCCGACGACCTCGGTCTTCCGGTAGATGTTGTCCGCCACCCGGGGCTCCTTCGCTCGTGGGGGATTCGGTGTTCCGTCGAACCGGTACCCGTTCTCCGGCGGACGACCACGTGCAGCGTTCCAGCCCGAGAAGAGGACCACCCACGGTGACGCGCACGAGCGAGCCCGCCGACGGCGTCCGGCACCCTCCCGTGCCGCCGCCGTTCTCCCCGCGCACGTGGCGCAGCCCGCTGCGCGGTCCGTGGCTGACCTCGGTGTTCGGGCTCGTGCTCCTCGTCGGGCTGCCGATCGTGATCGTCACGGGGCTGCTCTCGTACCTCGCGTACGGCCCGCAGTTCGGCCAGGCGATCCCGGCCGACGTCGGGGTGCTGCGCCTGCCGCTGGGCGACTGGCCCACCTCGCCGTCGTGGCTCTACCGCCTCACCCAGGGGCTCCACGTCGGGCTCGGGCTGGTCCTGGTGCCGGTGGTGCTGGCCAAGCTGTGGTCGGTGGTGCCGAAGCTCTTCGCCTGGCCCCCGGTGCGCTCGGTCGCCCAGCTGCTGGAGCGCGTCTCGCTGCTCGCGCTCGTCGGCGGGATCCTGTTCGAGCTGGTCACCGGCATCATGAACATCCAGTACGACTACTCGTTCGGCTTCGACTTCTACACCGCCCACTACTGGGGGGCGTGGGTGTTCATCGGCGGGTTCGTCTCCCACGTGCTGATCAAGCTGCCGACGATGGTGCGGTCGCTGCGCTCCGGGGGGCCGGGCCGGTGGCTGCACGACCCGGTCGACGACACGGTGCCCGAGCCCCGCGACGAGCACGGCCTCGTCGCCGTCGCACCCAGCCCGCCGACGATGAGCCGGCGCACGCTGCTCGGCACCGTCGCCGGGGGCAGCGCACTGGTCGGGCTGCTGACGATCGGGACGACGGTCGACGCGCTGCGCCCGCTGGCGGTCCTCTCGCCGCGCGGGCGCTCGTACGGCACCGGCCCGAACGACTTCCAGGTCAACCGCACGGCGTTCGCCGCGGGGATCGGGCCGGGGGTCGGCGACGGCTACGCCCTCGTCCTGCGCGGCGGCCCGTCCGGCGAGGTGCGCCTGGGCCGGGAGGCGCTCGCCGCGATGCCCCAGCACACGGCGACCCTGCCGATCGCCTGCGTCGAGGGGTGGTCGGTGACGCGGACGTGGAGCGGGGTGCGGCTGCGCGACCTGGCCTCCCGGGCCGGTGTCGCCGCGCCCGCGAACGCGTTCGTCCAGTCGCTCGAGCGCGCCGGCCCGTTCGCGCGGGTGACGCTGCAGGGCAACCAGGTACTCGACCCGGACTCGCTGCTGGCCCTGCGGGTGGGCGACGACTCGGGCGGCCCGATGGCGGACCTCTCGCTCGACCACGGCTTCCCGGCGCGCGTGATCGTCCCGGCGCTGCCCGGCGTCCACAACACCAAGTGGGTCGGCGCGATCGACTTCCGGGCCGCCTGATGGGGCGCCTGCCGGCCTGGTTCCGGCGCGTCTACGGCGCGAACCCGCTGCACCTGCTCGCCCTGCTCGGCTGCTTCGCGCTCACGGGCGCCGCCGTGCTGGCACTGGTGCCGAACCCGGGCGCGGTGACGATGGCGATCTGGTTCGCCGCCGCGGTGATCGGCCACGATCTCGTCCTCTACCCCCTGTACGCGCTCGCCGACCGCTCCCTCGTGCTCGCCCGGTCGGTGCGCCGGCGGGTGTCGTCGCGACCGGTGACGGTGGCCGCGACCAACCACCTGCGCCTGCCGGTGCTCGGGTCCGCGCTCGTCGGGCTGATCTGGTTCCCGACGATCTCGGGCGGCGGCGCCGAGGTGCTGGCCTTCGCCGCCGGACTGCCGCCGACCGTCGACCACGTGAGCCGATGGCTGCTCGTCACCGCCGTCCTCTTCCTCGCCAGCGCCGTCGTCTACGCGGTCCGCCTGGGCCGGTCGGCCGTTCGGCGTATGTGAGCACTTTCCGGGGCTATAGGCCCGGAAAGTGCTCACATCGGGTCGCAGTAGGGGGCGCGGCGCCCTCGCCTGGGTCGAGGGCCCGCCCGGGATCGGCAAGACGCGGCTCCCCTACTGGTCACGGCCCAGCTCGAGACGGTGCTGGAGTCGGGGGACACCGGGCCCGAGGGGGTGGCCGCGCTCGCGCCCGGCGTCGTCGGGACGTTCGTGGCGCGCGCCGGGTGCGCGACACCGGCGCGGAGGCCGTCGCGGTGGCGGAGGCGGTCGCCGTCCTCGGGGGCGCCGCGGAGCTGCGGCACAGGGTGTCGCGCCGGAAGCGGTCGATGTCGCGGTGGAACGCCCAGCCGTCGATCTCGATCGCGATCCGGTGCTCGGGGAAGGCGATGTCGAGGACCGCGCGACCGAAGCCGGGAAGGTCGATGGGCAGGTTCGCGGTCCCTCCGGTGATCCGGGCACGGGCGAGCCGACGATGCGCCGTCCGTTCCGCCTCCGACCGGGCTCCGCCTTCGGCGAGCGCGACCAGCCGGCGCGCGAGCACCACTCCGTGACGCCGTCCCATGTCTTCCAGAGCCCTGCGCAACGCCGGGAGCCCGACGCGTCCCTGCGGCAGCGCACGGTCCAGGAGACGCGTGCCCTCGAGGAGCCCGAGCGACCCGGCGGCCTCCAGCGCCGCGCCTCGGAGTGCCGCGCGCGGCGTCAACTCGTGCGAGGCCGAGCGGTAGACGCGCGGATAGACCTCGAGCCACTCCGCGGAGGCGAGGCGCCGCCCGACGGCGGCCGGGACATGCCGAGATCCCGGGCCTGGTCGTGGCGGACCAGACCGTCCTGCGTGCGCAGGAGTTCGAGGAGTTCCACACCCGCTTCGACGCAGCCGGCGGGTCCGCGGCTCCATCGTTCTCGCGCCGGGCGCCGTGTCTCGGGTTACTGGCTGGTATCGCTCGCCTGGCGAGCGATACCAGCCAGTAACCGCCCCCAGGGGAGGGCCGGGCCGGGTCAGGCCTGGGCGAGCGCCGGGGCCGGTTCGGCGTCGGGGAGCTCCGCCTCCTTCTCGCGGATGATCGGCAGGACGTCCTTGCCGAACTGCTCGATCTCCTCCTTCACGTGCAGGAAGCACAGGAGGTTGAGGTCGACTCCGAGCTTCTTGTACTCGATGATCCGGTCGGCGACCTGCTCCGCGGTGCCGATCAGCTGCGTCTTGAAGCCGTCGTTGTACTGCACGAGGTCGGAGAACGACGACTCCGCCCACATGCCCTTGCCGTCCGACGCCGACGCGCCGGCCTGCTGCACGGCCTGGCGGAAGCCCTCGACCTGCTCCTTGTTCGCCTTGTCGACGATCTCGCGCAGGGTGTCGCGGGCCTCCTTCTCCGAATCCCGGACGATCATGAAGCCGTTGAGGCCGAAGTTCACCGTGCGGTTGTTCTCGGCGGCCGCGGTGTTGACGTCGTGCAGCTGCTCGACGACGCCGTCGAAGTCCTTGCCGTTCGAGAAGTAGAAGTCCGAGACGCGGCCGGCCATCTGCCGGGCGGCCGTGGAGTTGCCGCCCTGGAAGATCTCCGGGTGCGGCCGCTCCGGGGTGTTCAGCGGCTTGGGCTTCAGCGAGTAGTCGTGGAACCGGTAGAAGTCGCCGCGGAAGGTGAAGTCGTCGGACTCCCAGATGCCCTTGAGGCAGCGGATGAACTCCTCGGTGCGCCGGTAGCGCTCGTCGTGCTCGAGCCACGGCTCGCCGAACGCGGTGAACTCGCCCTTGAACCAGCCCGAGACGATGTTCGTGGCGAAGCGCCCGCCGTGGCCGGTCGAGGCGGTGAGGTGGTCGACGGTCGCGCCCATGTTCGCGAACACGCCCGGGTGCCACAGGCCCGGGTGCACCGCGGCCATGACCTTGAGGCGCTCGGTGGCCATCATCAGCGCGGTCGAGAGCGACGTCGACTCGTGCTGGTACTCCGCGGAGTAGCTGGCCATGTAGCGGACCTGGGAGAGCGCGAACTCGAACCCGGAGTTCTCCGCCGCGATCGCGGTGTCGCGGTTGTACTCCCAGTTCCAGTCGGTGCGCTGCTCGATGTCGCTGGTGACCAGACCGCCCGAGACGTTGGGGACCCAGTAGGCGAAACGCAGCGGCTTGGTGGGGATGCCGACGGACACGGCGGGATGCCTCCTCGTCGAGGGGGTGTGAGGACGCGCGCGATCGCACGCGGAGAGGACAGGACGGGACGAACGGGGGCTCAGCGACAGATCGCGGTCGCGAGCAGCCCGAAGTCGACGTGACGCCGGCGCGTCAGCAGTGCCCAACCCATTGCTGCGCGACGCTTCCGGGACCGCCGGGCCCTGTCAACCGCAGCCCGGGGTCGGTCACAGTCGGGGAGACGGGGCCGACCCGGCACCAGCATGATCGGTCGGCGACGACCGGGGCAGGGGCACGGACCTCACAGCCCGAACAGCACCCGCAACGGTGTGACCGCGAAGTAGAGGACGAACGCGACGGCGACGACCCACATCAGCGGGTGGATCTCGCGCACGCGGCCGGTGGCGGTGCGCAGCAGCACCCAACTGATGAACCCCGCGCCGATGCCGTTGGCGATCGAGTAGGTGAACGGCATGACCACGATCGTCAGGAACACCGGCAGCGCCACCGAGAAGTCCGACCACTCGACGTCGCGGACGCCGCCGATCATCAGCGCGCCGACGATGACGAGCGCCGGCGCGGCCGCCTCGACCGGCACGATCTCGTAGAGCGGGGTGAAGAACATCGCGACCAGGAACAGCAGGCCGGTGACGACGTTGGCGAGCCCGGTGCGCGCGCCCTCCGCGATACCCGACGCCGACTCGACGAACACGGTGTTGGAGCTCGACGACGCCGCGCCGCCGGCCACCGCGCCGGCGCCCTCGACGACCAGGGCGCGCCCGATGTTGGGCAGCTGGCCCTTCTCGTCGAGCAGCCCCGCCTGGCGACCGAGGCCGGTCATGGTCCCCATCGCGTCGAAGAAGTTGGCGAGCACGAGCGTGAAGACCAGCAGCGTGACCGCCAGCGCGGGCAGCCGCGCGAACGCGCCGAGCGAGACGTCGCCGACCAGCGAGAGGTCGGGCAGCGACACGATCGAGTCCGGCAGTCCCGGGTAGCCGAGGTTCCAGCCCTCCGGGTTGGTGCCGTTCGACGGCCCGACCGCGACGATGGCCTCGACGACGATCGCGAGCACGGTCGTGCCCAGGACCCCGAGCAGGATGCCGGCGCGGATGTTGCGGGCGACGAGCACGCCGGTGAGCAGCAGCCCGATGCAGAACACCGCGGTCGGCCAGGACGCGATCGAGCCCTCGATGCCCAGGCCGACGGGCACCGTGGTGTTCGCGGCGTCGGGCAGCCGGCGCACGAACCCGGCGTCGACGAGCCCGATGAACGCGATGAACGCGCCGATCCCGGCCGCGATGGCGATCTTGAGTGGGTCGGGGATGGCGTTGAAGACGGCGGTCCGGAACCCGGTGAGACCGAGGATCACGATGATGATGCCGTTGACCACCACGAGGCCCATCGCCTCGGGCCAGGTGACCTGCGGCACGATGGTCACCGCGACCAGGGTGTTTATGCCCAGCCCCGTCGCCATCGCGAACGGGAGGTTCGCGACCAGGCCGAAGATGATCGTCATGACGCCGGCGACCAGGGCGGTCACGGCCGCGACCTGCGGCACGGTCAGCGTCGCCCCGAGGATGTCGCGCTTCGCCGACGGCGAGGCCGGGTCGATGCTGCCGAGGATCAGGGGGTTGAGGACCACGATGTAGGCCATCGTCACGAAGGTGACGACGCCGCCGCGGACCTCACGACCGACCGAGGTCCCGCGCTCGTTCAGGCGGAAGAAGCGCTGCAACACGGGCGGCAGGCTAGCCGGATCACACGTCGTTCATGTCGGTGATCTCGGCGGCGCAACGCAGAGTTTCCCTCACGTAGGGTGCACGGCGTGGCCCGACGGTTCGATCTGCACGCCGAGCCGCCGCCCCTGCCGCGCCGGCTCACCGACCCGGTCCCCGTCGTCCTCGCGGGCTCGGCGGTGTGGCTGGCGGTCGCCGTCGTCCTCGGGGTGCTCGCCGCGCTCGGCGTGCGCCCGCTCGACGTCTGGTTCGCCGCGGCGCTCATCGGGCTCGGGCTCGGCGCCCTGGGCCTCGGCGTGCTCGCCCTGCAGCGCCGTGCGCTCCGGCGCGGGGTCAAGGGCGCGCAGAAGCTCTGACGGCCAGGGCGGCGAGGAGTCCGCGCACCGGGTCGTCGGCGTGCACGACCCCGTCGTCGTCGACCCACGCCGACGGGGTGTACTCGACGGGCGCGCCGCCGCGCTCGTCGTCGACGACGAGCACGCGCAGGCGCTCGTGCAGGACGAGCGCGCCGTCGGGCAGCGGGCGGCGCAGCGCCGACGCCCAGGCGACGGCCTCGGGCAGCTCCTCCCACGGCACCGCGCGCCCGCCCTCGCGGACGGTCACCCGCACGCGCTCGGACGCGGGCGCGAGGTCGAGCAGGTCGGCGAGCAGCGCCGGGTCACCGGTGCCGGGCAGGACGAGCACCCCGTGCGGGAGGACGCCGGCGAGCTGGGCACGGTCGAGCACCGCCGGCGGGACGCCCCGGTGCGGGTCGGCGTCGTGCACCCCGCCGTCGGCGGTGCGCACGCGGTCGGGCGGCTCGACGTCGGCGACGCTGACGCGCCCGGCGGCCACCGCGTCGGCGAGCGCGGCGTGCGCGGCGGCCGCGCGCGCCGGGGGCACCACGCGGGCGGGTTCGGCGAGGCGGGCCAGCAGGTCGCCGGCGTCCTCGGTGGAGTCCACCCGCGCGCGCGTGCGGACGCCGATCGCCGCGAGGAACGCCGGGTCGAGGCGGGCGGCGACGTCGCCGGGGACCGCGTCGTAGAGCCCCTCCACCGCGCTCACGCCGGGCAGGCGCCAGGACGTGGGCGGGCGCCCGGCGAGGCGCCCGTACCGCCCGAGCCACCAGGCGGTGTACGGGCGCGGGCCGTCGCCGGCGTGCGGGGCGAGTGACTCCACCGGGCGGGCGCCGCCGAGCGCCTCGCGGACCTCCCGGTCACCGGCCAGCACGGACCAGGCCGCGTCCCAGCGGTCCGCGGCGACCAGCTCGAGATCGCGCACGGCCACCATCGGGCCCGGCGCCTCTCCGTCGGGGCCGTCGGGGCGGTCGGCCACCGGATCGATCTCCTCGGCCCACCACGTCTCCTCGTCGTCGAGGTCGTGGTCGGGCCCCGCAGGGTCGTCGTCGCGCAGGATCGCGAACCCGTCGAGCACGCCCACCGCGGTGAGCACGTGGCGCGGGTGGGCCCCGGCGACGGCGGGGTCGAGCACCCCGAGCGGCCCGTCGGGGTCGACGAGCCCGCGCAGCGCGCCGTCGGGCAGGACGAGCTCGTCGGCGCGCCGGTAGCCGCCCTCGCTGTCGCGCAGCGCGACCGCCCCGAGATCGCGGTCGGCGTCTCCCCCGGCCGCTCCCCGGGCCGCCACGAGCGCGAGCACCAGGGCACCGAGCGCGTCGACGGCATCGAGGGCGTCGAGGTCCCCTCCCGCCCGCCCGCCCGCCTCGGCGTCGTCGACGGAGCGGTCGACGGCCTCGCGCAGGGCCGGGTCGGCGAGCAGCGCGGCACCGTCCACGCGGCGGGCACCGAGGGCGACGAGCAGGTCGCGGGCTGCCGGCTCGTCGGCCAGACCCGGAGCGGCGACGCGCAGCCCGGGGATGTCGGCCGCGGCGAGGCGGGCCGCGAGCGCCGGGTCCCCGCCGGCCAGCAGAACCCCCCGAGCGCCGCCGACCAGCCTGCCGTCGGCCAGCGGGACGGGCAGGCCGGCGAGCTCGTCGCGCGTGCCGGGCGTGGCCAGCAGCGCGAGCCGCCCGTACAGCGCGCGCCACCAGTCCACGGGGCGGTCGAGCCCGGCGAGCGCCTCGGCGAGCGCGGCGGGCCCGACCCGCGGGACCCCGACCGCCGCGAGCGCCGGGGCGTGGCGAGGCGCGGCGAGCACGGTGTCGACGAGCCCGGGCAGCACGTCGGCGAGCTGCTCACCGAGACCGTCCGGCGCCACCCCCAGGTCGAGCACCTGGGCGTTCGCCGGCGCCAGGTCCTCCCCGGCGACCGCAGGGAGCCACGGCGTCGCCCGCAGCGCCTCGAGCACCGCGTCGCGCAGGGTGGCGTCGACCGCCGACGCGGGCAGCGCCGGCAGCGGCACCAGCGCCGGGCGCTCCTCGGCCGGGCGGGCGCGCACGAGATCGGGGTAGCAGGCCGCCGCGGCGCGCAAGACGTGCTCGGTGACCGCGCCGGGGCGCACGTGGCGCCGGTCGGGGTCGAGCGGCACGGTCGCCAG
This sequence comes from Actinomycetospora sp. 2LY8.5, assembly GCF_057180585.1. NCBI lineage: Bacteria > Bacillati > Actinomycetota > Actinomycetes > Pseudonocardiales > Pseudonocardiaceae > Actinomycetospora > Actinomycetospora sp. 2LY8.5. The sequence goes on along the minus strand of NZ_JBXUHE010000014.1, from coordinate 59,916 downwards.
CAGGCGCGCGGGCAGGGTGGTCGGCTCGTCGGTCGGGGTGGGGGCATGCAGGACGTCCGGGCCGGCGGGACCGTCGGCTGCCGCCGCCCACGTCACCCGCCACCCGGTGCGGGCCCGGTCCTCGACGGCCAGGTCGGCGAGCAGTTCGACCGGGATCGTGCCCTCGGCGCGCAGCACGTGCCAGGCGCGGTCGCCGACGCGCACGAGGTCACCCTCGGCGGTGCGCGCCACCACCCCGTCCGGGAGGTCGACCGCGTGCAGCGCGGGCAGGGCGAGCAGCAGGTCGGGCGCCTGGGCCGCGGCGGCGGCGAGCAGCTCGCCCGCGTCGACGCCAGGGCGCAGTGGCAGCCGGACCTCGGTGTCGGTGCCCGGGGGCGGGCTCGGTTCGCCGGCGTCGGTGGGCCACACGAGCCGCAGCGCCGGGGCCGCGCCGTCGCGGCGGGCCAGCTCGTCGGTGAGGTCGGGGACGCCCAGGTCGGCGACCTCGGAGGCCGTGCGGGCACGGTCGAAGACCACCCCGGCGGTCCGCGTGACGACGCGCGGGGCGTCGCTGATCGCCGTGACCGCCGCGAACCCGACACCGAACCGCCCGACCCCGCCGTCGTCGCGCTTGGCCGACGCGCGCAGCGACGCGAGACCGGCGACGCCGTCGGCGTCCAGCGGGACGCCGGAGTTGGCGACGTGCACCACGCCGTCGGAGTACCGCACCCGCAGCACCGTCGTCGTCCCCGCCCGTTCCGCGGCGTCGGCGGCGTTCTGCGCGAGCTCGACGAACCAGCGGTCGCGGTACCCGCCGCGGAGCAGGTCCTCCTCGGCGTTGGCGTCCTCGCGGAAGCGGGCGGGCGACGCCGACCACGCGTCGAGAACCGCGCGGCGCAACGCCGCGGTGTCGAAGGGATCGGGGGTCACCGCTCCCCCTTTCCCGGTGCGCAGTGGTTCTCAGCCGCCCGATGCGGTGGTCTCCGGCTCCATCTCGACCCCGTCGTCGTAGACGAGATCGGCGACCGCCACGACCGCGCCGCTGTCGATCTGCAGCTCGGAGTGGCCGCCGCAGCCGTACTCGGCGTGCACCACGCGGCCGTCGGCGGGGACGTTGCCGTTGCCGCACACACCGAACGCCGCGCGCAGCGACCCGGCCACCGGCAGGTAGAACCCGCACGTCCCGCAGTGCGCGGACGCCGCGCGGGCCATGTCCGCGCCCGGGCCGAAGTCGCCGTCGGCCCAGCGCACGGCCGCGTCCAGGCGGCCCTCGCGGCTCATGACCCGCGGGCGGCCCATGCCGAGCTCGTCGCCGACCTCGCGGACGCCGGAGCCGGTCCCGTCCTCGTCGTCCTCCGGGTCCAGCGCCGCCGAGGCGGGCACGAGGCGCTCGTCGTCGTCCTCGACCGGCAGCAGGTCGCCGGGGCCGACGTCGTCGGCGGTGAGGCGGTCGGTCCACGGCACCCACGTCGGCGCCACGACCGACTCCGGCCCGGGCAGCAGCACGACCTCGCTGACCCCGACGTCGCTCTCCGGGCCCGCGACCGTGACCGCCCAGTACCAGCCCCGGTAGCCGGGCTTGTCGGCCGCGAAGTAGTGGGTCGCGGCGTCGGGGACGTCCTCGGCGCGCACGGCGACCGACGCACCGACCTGAGCGGCGTCACCGTCGGCGGTCTCCACCGCCGCGGCGCGCGCGAGGTCGGCCGCCGCGGCCAGGTGGGCGGCGACGGTGGGCGCGACGGTGGGCGCGACGTCGAGAGTCCGGTCGGCGAGCTCGGGGACCACGCCACGATTGTGCCCGTCCGTCCCGTGCGCGCGGGAGGCGGGCGCCCCGACGCTCGCGGTCGAGCGCCGGTCACTCCTCGGTCATCATGGACGGGTGAGCGGACCGTCCCCCCATCCGTACGGTCCCCGACCTCGACGCCGGCCCGAGCGCCTGCCGCCCACGGCCCGGTCGACGCGGCCGTTCCCGTCGCACGACAGCGACGGCTCGGACGACGACACCCGGTACTCCACCCGCTACGACCCCCGCGCCGAGACGCGGGACGACGCCCCGCGGCAAGAGCACGACGACGACCCCGGGCCCCGGAAGATCACCGTCACGCGCGTCGCGGCCTGGCGGGCCCGGCGCCTGACCCGGCGGGGCGCGCGGGCGTTCCACCGCGCGGCGTCGGCCGACGGTGCCGACCGCTCGGGGCTCACCGCGCTGACCTACGCCTGGATGGCCAACTACGCCTCCGACGCGACGCTGGCCGTCGCGCTCGCCAACACCCTGTTCTTCTCCGCGGCCAGCGCCGAGAGCAAGAGCCGCGTCGCGCTCTACCTGCTCATCACGGTGGCGCCGTTCGCGTTGGTCGCGCCCGTCATCGGCCCGGCGCTCGACCGCCTGCAGCAGGGTCGGCGCGCCGCCATGGCGGTGTCCACGGCCGGTCAGGGCGTGCTGGCCGTCGTGCTCGCCCTGTGGATGGACACCTGGGCGCTCTACCCCGCCGCGCTCGGGATCATGGTGCTGTCGAAGTCGTTCGGTGTGCTCAAGGCCGCGGTGACGCCGCGGGTGCTGCCGCCGGGCATCACGCTGGTGACGACGAACTCGCGGCTCACCGTGTTCGGGCTCGTCGCCTCGGGCGTCGCCGGGGGCATCGCGGCCGGCGTCGCGTGGCTGTTCGGGTCGCCCGGCGCCGCCTGGCTCACCGCCGCGATCTGCCTCGCGGCCGTGTGGCTGTGCCTGCGCATCCCCGCCTGGGTCGAGGTCACCGAGGGCGAGGAGCCGACACGGATCCTCCCGGTGCACGACGCGACCGGGCAGCGCCGCCGCACCCCGCTGAGCCGCGACGTCGTCACCGCCCTCTGGGCGAACGGCACGATCCGCAGCCTCACCGGGTTCCTCATGCTGTTCTCCGCCTTCGTCGTCAAGAACGAGACCGAGGGCGCGCCCGGCGACCAGCTGATCCTGCTCGGGGTCGTCGGGGCCGCGGCCGGGGCGGGCGGGTTCGTCGGCAACTTCATCGGTGCCCGGCAGCGGTTCGGACGGCCCCGCGTGCTGATGATCGTGTGCCTGGTGCTGGCCCTCGGCGGGGTCGTCCTCGCCGCGACGGTCACCGGTCTGACCACCGCCGCCGTGGCCGCCCTGATCGCCGCGACCACGAGCGCGCTGCTCAAGGTCTGCCTCGACGCGATGGTGCAGCGCGACCTGCCGGAGGCCAACCGCGCCTCGGCGTTCGGGCGCTCCGAGACGATCCTGCAGCTGTCCTGGGTGTTCGGCGGCGCGCTCGGGGTGCTGCTCCCGCCGACGTGGTGGATCGGGTTCACCGTCATCGGCGTCGTGATGGCGATCGGTACGGTACAGACCGTGCTGATCACGCGAGGGACCTCGATGCTGCCGCAGCGCGGGCGGAGCCGGAGGGGGAGCACGCCGACAGGGGAGCCCGACCCGGATCGCAGCCGTCGGTGAGGTCGACGTCCCGGCGCACCGTGGTCGTCGGCGCCGTGCTCCTCGTCGCCGTCGCGGCCGTGGTCGTCGTGCTCGTCGTGCGGGCGACGGCCGGCCCGTCCTCGCCCGGCGACGTCACGTTCGCCGCGGGCGGCGCCACCACGTCGGTCGGCGCGAGCCAGTTCTGCGACGTCCAGGTCACCGAGTGCGGCGACGACCCGGAGGCGAACGCCGTCCTGCGCGTCCCGCCGAACACGCCGCTGACCGTGACCGTGCCGGAGGAGGTCGTCGGCACCCCCTGGCAGCTCGCCTTCACCTTCCGCGACCCGGCCGGCGCGGTCCAGCAGGGTCGCAGCCCGGTGTTCGCGCCGGGCACGACGCCGAGCTTCACGCTGATCCTGCCCGTCGCGTCCGACCAGCTCGAGAGCGCCGAGGTCCAGCAGTACGGCGCGCGGATCAGTCAGGGTCCGAACGGGCTGGAGTTCGCCACCCGTTCCACCTGGGTGCTCAGCGTCGACGACCGGTGATACACCGGGTCGCCCACCCGGTGCAGTGACATCCCGTCGAGTGGCGTCGCGCGCGTCCACCCGTGAGGCGCTGGGTGCGGGTGGCTCCGAGGGCCACGCTGCACGAGGGCACGGGCCGCTCTCGGGGGGAGTTCACGCATGGGTACGACGCGCGTCAGATCCGCACGACGGCTCGCCGCCGGGGTGCTCGTCGCCTCCGCGCTCGCGTTCTCGACCGTCGTGGCCGCTCCGCAGGCCGAGGCCGCGACCGTCCTCGGCCAGTTCCGCAACGCCGCGGGCCGGTGCCTGGAGAACCTCAACAACGCGACGGCCGCGAACAACAAGATCCAGATCGCCGCGTGCGGCGCCGCGACCGTCGGGGCCCAGCAGTTCAGCCGGTGGGCGAACGACGAGGCGATCAAGACCCCGGCGGGACGCTGCCTGGGGACGCTGAACAACGGCACCGCGGCGGGCACCTCGGTCGTGCTCCAGACCTGCGCGTCCGCCGACAACAGCCAGCACTGGGTGGTGCGCCCCGACGGGCTCATCGTCAACCGGGCGGCCGTGCGCTGCCTCGCGCCGCTGAACAACGGCACCACCGCCGGTACCCGCATGGTCCTCGCGAACTGCACCACCGCGACCGCGATGCGCTGGACCGTCCCGGCGGCCTCGACGCCCACCGCGCCGCCGACGCGTGACCCGCTGCGCCAGCCGTTCGCGTCGACCTCCATCTGGAACATGCCGATCGGCAGCGGCGCGACCTTCGCGCCGGCGAACCTGCCCGCGCTGCCCGGCGGCAGCACCGGCGCCCGTGTCCCGCAGGTCGACGACGAGCCCCTGGTGCTCACGCCGGACGCGCCGCTGACCCCGATCCTCGCGAGCCCCGGCGGCTGGGGCGGCGACCGCTGCGTGACCACCGTGCCCGCGAGCACGCTGGCCACCGTGCCGATCCCGGCGAGCTACGTGCTGCCCAGCGACAACAAGAACCAGAGCGCCGCCTTCATCGCCGCCGACGGCCGCACCGTCGTGCAGACCCAGCCGCTGGCCCGCTGCGCCGCGGGCGGCCCGGCCACGAGCTACGTGCGCTACCCCGACCAGGACATCTACGGTCCCGGCATCCAGGGCTCCCACGGCGGGTCGGGCATGAGCGCGCTCGGCGGCTCGATCCGCATCGGCGAGCTGCGGCCGGGCCAGCAGGGCCCGCGGCACGCGCTGAAGATCAACTTGTACGCCCGGGGCGAGCTCGGCCGGTGCGCCTCACGCCCCGAGTGCTTCCGGTGGCCCGCGGTGAAGTCCGACAGCTACGCGGTCGGCTGGTACGGCTCGGTCGGCGACAACACGAACACCGCCATGCGCATGGGCTCGCTGCTCGCGATCCCGCCGTCGGTGACCATCAGCTCGCTGGGGCTGACCACCGAGCCCGGCCGCCAGATCGCGTGGACGCTGCAGAACTACGGCGCCTACGTCGTCGACGACACCTACGGCCCGTCGTTCGCCTTCAACGCCGAGAACGGGCCCGCGGGCACCATGCGCACGCAGTTCCGCGCGGACTACGGCCAGGACTTCGAGGTGTACGCCAGCTCTCCGAACGCGTGGAGCCGCGACGTGCAGAAGCTGCGCCAGGTCCTGCAGGTCGTGAACAACAACGGCCCGGACAGCGTCGGCGGCGGGGGCACGCCGCGCCAGCCGCTGCTGCCCGAGCTCGTCGAGCCGCTCGCGAGCATCCCGCCGACGATCCCGACCGCGCCGGCGACGACGGCGACGAGCCCCCCGGTGCCGGTCACGTCGACACCCGCCATCCCGGCCGGCTGAGGTATGCCTGCGCAGCAGCGCACCTACCCCTCGAGCTCCCGGGCCACGGCACGGACGACCTCGGCGAGCCGCTTGGTGTTGCGGCGGTCCGGGTAGCGGCCGCGCCGCAGGTCCGGCTGCACCTTCGCCTCGAGGAGCTTGATCATGTCATCGATGAGGCCGTGGAGCTCGTCGGGCGAGCGGCGCGCCGCCTCGGCCACCGAGGGCACGGGGTCGACGAGCTTGACCTGCAGCGCCTGCGGGCCGCGCCGTCCCTCCGCGATCCCGAACTCCACGCGCTGCCCGGACTTCAGCGACTCCACCTCGCGGGGCAGCGCGCCCTTCGGCACGTAGACGTCGGACCCGCCCTCCTGCGACAGGAAGCCGAACCCCTTCTCGGCGTCGTACCACTTGACCTTGCCGGTCGGCACCGTCGTCTCCCGGTTCACATCGTCACGACAAACGCCCCGGCGACCGCCGGAGCGCAGACGTCCAGTTTATCCCCGCGCGGCCACCGGGAATCGGCGCAGAGTTCGCCGACTTCTGGTCTGCTCGGCTCAGCCCGCGCGCAGTCCGGCGTCGTCGTCGTGACCGGCCGCAGCCAGGTCGAGCTCCTGCGCGGCGTGAGCCGCCCGGGGTCGGTCTCAGGCCGTCGGGGTGCTCGACAGCCCGAGGATCTCGACCGACTCCTCGCGCATCTGGACCTTGCGGACCTTGCCGGTGACGGTCATCGGGAACTCGTCGACGACGTGCACGTAGCGCGGGATCTTGTAGTGGGCGAGCTTGCCGGTGGCGAACTCGCGCAGCGACTCCGCGGTGAGCGCCGCGGTGCCCGCCTTCTGGCGCACCCAGGCCATGAGCTCCTCGCCGTAGCGCTCGTCGGGGACCCCGATGACCTGCGCGTCGACGATGTCCGGGTGGGTGTAGAGGAACTCCTCGATCTCGCGCGGGTAGATGTTCTCCCCGCCGCGGATGACCATGTCCTTGATCCGGCCGGTGATGTTGATGTAGCCCTCGCCGTCCATGACGCCGAGGTCGCCGGTGTGCATCCAGCGGGCGCGGTCGATCACCTCGGCGGTCTTCTCGGGCTGCTCCCAGTAGCCGAGCATCACCGAGTAGCCCCGCGTGCACAGCTCCCCCGGCGTGCCGCGCGGCACGGTCAGGCCGGTCTCCGGGTCGACGATCTTCGACTCGAGGTGGGGCAGCGTGCGACCCACGGTCGACACGCGGCGGTCGAGCGAGTCGTCGGTGCGGGTCTGGGTGGACACCGGGCTGGTCTCGGTCATGCCGTAGCAGATCGACACCTCGGCCATGCCCATCCGCTCGACGACCTGCTTCATCACCTCGATCGGGCACGGCGAGCCGGCCATGATGCCGGTGCGCAGGCTGGTCAGGTCGTAGGACTCGAAGTTGTCCAGCCCCAGCTCGGCGATGAACATCGTCGGCACCCCGTAGAGCGAGGTGCACCGCTCGGCGGTGACGGCGTCGAGGGTCAGCGTCGGGTCGAAGCCGGGCGCGGGGATGACCATCGTCGCGCCGGAGCTGGTGGCTGCGAGGTTGCCCATGACCATGCCGAAGCAGTGGTAGAAGGGCACCGGGATGCACACGCGGTCGACATCGGTGTAGCCGCAGAGCTGCCCCACGAAGAAGCCGTTGTTGAGGATGTTGTGGTGCGACAGCGTCGCGCCCTTCGGGAACCCGGTGGTCCCCGAGGTGTACTGGATGTTGATCGGGTCGTCCGTGCTCAGCGTCGCCTGCACGTCCCGCACCCGCGACACGTCGCCGTTCCGGACGAACAGCGCGTTCCACTCGTCGGAGTCGATCAGCACGACGCGCTGCAGCGCGGCGCGCTCGGGCCGGACCTCGGAGATCATCGCGGCGTAGTCGGAGGTCTTGAAGCTGCGCGCGGCGACCAGCAGCGAGACGCCGGCCTGGTCGAGCACGAAGGCCAGCTCGTGGGTCCGGTACGCCGGGTTGATGTTGACCAGGATCGCGCCGATCTTGGCGGTCGCGTACTGCAGCAGCGTCCACGGTGAGCAGTTCGGCGCCCAGATGCCCACCCGATCGCCCACCTGCACACCCAGGTCGAGCAGACCCAGCGCCAGCGCGTCGACCTCGGCCACGAACTGCGCCCACGTGTAGCGCTCGCCGCGGGCCCGGTCGACCAGCGCCTCCGCGTCCGGGCGCGCCCCCGCGGTCCGGTCCAGGTTGTCGCCGATCGTGTCCCCGAGCAGCGGGACGTCCGAGACCCCGGACGTGTAGCTGGGCACGAGGGGCTGGGCTGGCGCCGTCACGTTCGACCTCCTCCGAGCACGCGTGTGTGGTCCCGGCCACGATGTCACGTCGATCGCCCCGACGTCACCGGATGAACCGACGGCCGGGTCCCCGGAAGGGCCTGCCCGCGCCGCCACCATCGGGTCCTGCTGCGACGATGCCGCCATGGGTGACGTGGTCGAGGTGGACGGCACCGGGCTGAGCAGCGAGGACGTGGAGAAGGCGGCCGACCGGCTCGTCGACCTGCTGGTCGCCGCCGACGAGAACGGCTGGTACGGGCGGCTCGAGGTCGTCCGGCCCTGGTCGGAGCACAACCCGCACCTCGACGGCGAGTTCGCCCGGGCGGGCGCGATCCGCCGCTACCTGTGCCGCGAGCTGGCGTCGCTGCTCGCGACGGGTGCGCGGATCACCGCACGCCCGTCGCGAGCCCAGCCGCCGATCGACGACCCCGAGTTCTTCGTCGCCCTCGACGAGGACCGCGTCGACACCCGCTCGAAGAAGCTCTTCCTCTTCTCCCCCGAGCGGATGGCGCTCTCGATCGACCGGATCGGGCACTACACGGGCACGCAGGCGGTGTCGTTCCAGCGCCACGTGCTGTTCACGAACTACGCGATGCACGTCGAGGCGTTCCTCGAGCGCTTCCCGGACGCCGTGCGCCCCGACCGTCCCGGCGCGCAGATGCCCGCGTACCACCACGTCACCGCGGGCGGCGACGGCGTGAGCCTCGTGAACATCGGCGTCGGGCCGGCCAACGCGAAGACCGCCACCGACCACGTCGCCGTGCTCCGCCCCGACACGATGATCATGATCGGGCACTGCGGCGGCCTGCGGAACCACCAGCAGAAGGGCGACTTCGTGCTGGCCACGGGCTACCAGCGCGCCGACCACGTCCTCGACGAGGTGCTCCCGCTCGACGTCCCGGTGATCCCCAACCACCGGCTGAACACCTTCCTGCTCGACGCCCTGCAGGCCGCGGAGCGTCCGTACCGCCTGGGCATCGTGCACACCACCGACAACCGCGACTGGGAGTTCAACCAGCAGACGACCCTGCGCGCCATGCGCCTGAGCCGCAGCGTCGCGGTCGACATGGAGTCGGCGACGATCGCGGCCAACGGCTTCCGGTACCGCGTGCCGCACGCGACGCTGCTGTGCGTCTCGGACAAGCCCCTGCACGGCTCACCGAAGCTCGCGGCCGGCGCGCAGGAGTTCTACGAGGCCTCCAAGCGCCACCACCTCGACCTGGCCCTGGCCGCGCTGGAGTCGGTGCGCCGCGAGCACCCCGAGGGCCTGCCCGGCCAGGAGATCCGCGCGGTCGACGAGCCGCTGTTCGGCGGCCCGTCGGACCTCTAGCCGAGGCGCGCCGGAGCCGCACCGGGGCGATGCGGCGCCGGACGCCCGCCTGGTACCCCCCGAAGCCGGGCCAGACCGCCACGAAGCGGGACCACCTCGCGGCGTGCTCCGCGTCCGGGACCCGGGTGGCGACGTCGGAGCGCTCGCCGCGCAGCTCCACCGAGGCCGCGGCTCGGCCTGCAGGTTCAGCCACCACGGCGGCACGCGATCCACCCCGCCGTGCGAGGCTCCTCACCGCCGAGCGGAGCCTTACGTGAGCACTTTCCGGGCCCATAGGCCCGGAAAGTGCTCACATGGGGTCTAGCGGCGGCGCGGGTGCACGGCCACCTCGGTGGCCTTGACCGTGAACCACAGGTCGTCACCCGGCTCGACGCCCAGTTCCGCGACCGCGGCCGGGGTGACGTCGGCGGCGAGGCCGTCGACCCACGGCGGGCCCGTCGGCGACGCGGCCGCGCGCAGGCGCACGACCTCGCCCTGGGGCTCGAGCGCGGCGAGGCGCACCGGGATGACGTTGCGGGGGCTGCCGTCGGGGCGGTCGCGGTGCACGGCGACGGCGCTCGGCGCGAACACCGCGACCGCGGGCTCGCCGCCGACGATCTTCTCCGACGCGATGCCGTGCACCGTGGCGCCCTCGGGCGTCGTCAGCCCGTCGCCCGAGGCCGTACCGGTGACGAGGTCGAGCCCGGCGATCCTGGCGGCGAACGCCGAGCGCGGGCGTGAGAGCACCTCGGCGGTGGGGCCGGCCTCGACGACGGCGCCCTCGGCGAGCACGACGAGCCGGTCGGCGAGCACCACGGCGTCGACGACGTCGTGGGTGACGAGCAGCGTGGTCTGGCCGGTGTCGCGCACGAGGCGGCGCAGCACCGAGCGCACGGCGGGCGCGGCGTCGATGTCGAGGGCGGCGAACGGCTCATCGAGCAGGAGCAGGTCGGGCTCGACGGCCAGGGCGCGCGCGATCGCCACCCGCTGCGCCTGGCCTCCCGAGAGCGCCGAGGGCTTCCGGTCGGCGAGCTCCGCGATGCCCACCTCGGCGAGCCGCTCGCTCGCGGCCGCCGTCGACTCGCGGCGCCCGCGACCGGCGCAGCGCGGGCCGAAGGCGACGTTGTCCCGGGCGGTCAGATGCGGGAAGAGCAGCGCCTGCTGGCTGAGCAGACCGACCCGGCGTTGGTGGGCGGGCACGGCGACGCCGGTCTCCGTGTCGGTGAGCGTCCGCCCGCCGAGCGTGATCCGGGCGTCCTCGGGGCGGTAGAGCCCCGCGAGCGTGCCGAGCAGCGTCGACTTCCCCGACCCGTTCGGCCCGAGCACGGCGACGACCTCGCCGGGCGCGACCTCGATCTCCACGTCGAGCGTGAACCCGCCCCGCCGCGTCGTCACCCGCGCCTGGAGGCCCCCGGAGTCCGACCGAAGGGTCCCGTCGGTCGGACTACCGGTCGAGGGGTGCCCCTCGCCAGAACGGTCCGCGGCGCGCGGGCGCCGGCGGATCGGCGGCCTCACCGCACGCCCGCCACGTCGCGGGTGCGCGTGGTGACGATGATGACGACCGCGACGACCACGAGCACGAGGGACATCGCGACCGCGCCGTCGAGGTCGTTCTGCGACTGGATGTAGATCAGCAGCGGCAGGGTCTGCGTCGTGCCCTGCAGGTTGCCCGCGAACGCGATCGTCGCCCCGAACTCGCCGAGGGCCCGGGCGAACGAGAGCACCGCGCCCGACACGAGGCCGGGCAGCACCACGGGGATCGTCACCCGACGCAGCGCGGTCAACGGCGAGGCGCCGAGGGTCGCCGCGACGACCTCGTAGCGCTCGCCCGCGGTGCGCAGCGCCCCCTCGAGGCTGACGACGAGGAAGGGCATCGCGACGAAGGTCTGCGCGATGACCACGGCCTCGGTCGAGAACGGGACCGTGATCCCGAACCACGCGTCGAGCAGCTGCCCGATCGGCCCGGTGCGTCCGAGCAGGAACAGCAGGGTCAGGCCGCCCACCACCGGGGGCAGGACCAGCGGCAAGAGCACGACCGAGCGCAGCACCGGCAGACCCGGCAGGTGCGACCGGGCGAGCACGAGCGCCAGCGGCGTGCCGAGCAGCAGGCACAACGCGGTCGAGATCAGCCCCGTGACCAGGGAGAGCGAGAGGGCGTCGAGCGCGGCGGGGGTCGTGATCAGCGCGAAGAAGTTCGGCCAGTCGGTGCGGACGACCAGCCCGGCCACCGGGACCGCGATGAGACCGAAGCCCACCGACGCGGGAACCCACACCGGCCAGGGGAGCGCGAGGGTGACCGCGCCGCCCCGGGCCGACGTCCGTGGGTGAGCCCGGGTCACCTCAGCGCGAAACCGGCCTGCTGCAGCGCGGCGTCGCCCTGGGGACCGGTGACGAACTGGATCCAGCTGTTGGCGAGGTCGGTGTTCGGGCTGCCGGTGACCGCGCCGATGAGGTAGCTCTGGCCGGCGCCCTGGGCGGAGGCCTGCGGGAAGTCGATGCCCTGGACCTGCCCGTCCGACGCCTGGACGTCGGTGAGGTAGACGAGGCCGGCGTCGACGTTGCGGGTGATGACGCGCTGGAGCACGGAGCGGACGTCCTGCTCCTCGCTGACCGGGTCGAGCGTGACCCCGGCGGCGCGCTCGGCGGCCTCCGCGGCCGCGCCGCACGGGACGGCGGGGGCGCACACCGACTCGGTGACCTGCGGCCCGACCAGCGAGGTCAGGTCGACGACGCCCTTCGGGTTGCCCGGCTGCACCGCGATCTGCAGCTTGTTGGTCGCGTACGTGACCGGCTCGCCCTGGATGCGCCCGGCCTGCTGCGCGGTCTGCATCGTCCGTGTGCTCGCGGTGGCCAGGACGTCGGCGGGCGCGCCCTGCACGACCTGCTGGGCGAGCGTGTCCGAGCCGCCGAAGTTGAACACGACGGTGGTGCCCGGGTTCGCCTGCTCGAACTGCGGCTTGAGCTGGTTGTAGACGTCGGTCAGCGACGCGGCCGCGGAGACGGTGAGGGTCCGGGCGGGCGGCGCCTGTTGTTCCCCGCCGGAGGATCCACCGCAGGCGGCGACCCCCAGGGCGAGGGTGGCGGCCGCGGCCGCCAGGACGATTCTGCGGGCGCTGCTCACGCCATGCCTCCGGGGGTCTCGACGATGATGTGCGACGCCTTCACGACCGACACCGCCAGCGACCCGACCTCGAGCCCGAGCTCGTCGACGGCCTCGGTGCTCATGAGCGAGACGACGCGGTGGGGCCCGCACTGCATCTCGACCTGGGACATGACCTTGTCGCTGACGATCGCGGTGACGAGCCCGACGAAGCGGTTCCGCGCGGACCGGCCCACCCCGGAGGGGTCGGGCGTGGCGTGCGCCTGGGCCCGGGCGAACGACGCGAGGTCGGCCCCGGCGATCACCTTGCGGCCGCTGGCGTCGGCGGAGACCGGCAGCGAGCCGCTGTCGGTCCAGCGACGCACGGTGTCGTCGCTCACGCCGAGCAGCCGAGCTGCCTCGGCGATCCGGAAGTGCGTCACGGCGCGCAGTGTAGGGCCGTGAACGCGCCTGTACAGCGTCGCGCGGCCCGCATGTCCGACTCGGAGTCGATCGACCACGGCGTGTGGCACCGCCCTCGCGCGCTCGGGGCAGGCGGTGGGAAGGTGCGGGACGTGGACTTCGCCCCCAGTGCTGCGGCTCAGGACTACACCGACCGGATGCGGGCCTTCCTCGACGAGGTGGTGCTGCCCGCCGAGAAGGTCTACGAGGCCTGGCGCGAGGAGCGGCGCGGGACGCCGGCCGAGCACGACCTGCCGCCGGTCATGGAGGAGCTCAAGAGCGAGGCCCGCGAGCGCGGGCTGTGGAACCTCTTCCTGCCCGACGTCTCCGGGCTGTCCAACCTCGAGTACGCACCGATCGCCGAGGTGTCGGGCTGGTCGCCGGTGATCGCCCCGGAGGCGATCAACTGCCAGGCGCCCGACACCGGGAACATGGAGACCCTGCACCTGTTCGGCACCACCGAGCAGAAGCAGCAGTGGCTCGAACCGCTGCTCTCCGGCGAGATCCGCTCGGCGTTCGCCATGACCGAGCCTGCCGTCGCGTCCTCGGACGCCACCAACATCACGACCTCGATCCGCCGCGACGGCGACGAGTACGTCATCACCGGCCAGAAGTGGTGGATCTCCGGCGCCGCCGACCCGCGCTGCCAGGTCTTCATCGTCATGGGCAAGACCGACCTGGACGCCCCGACCCACCGCCAGCAGTCGATGATCCTCGTGCCCCGCGACGCCCCGGGTCTGACGATCACCCGCCCGCTGCCGGTGTTCGGCTACCAGGACCAGCACGGGCACTGTGAGCTCGAGCTCAACGACGTCCGTGTCCCGGTGTCGAACCTCCTCGGCGAGGAAGGCGGCGGCTTCGCGATCGCCCAGGCGCGCCTCGGTCCCGGCCGCATCCACCACTGCATGCGCCTCATCGGCATGGCCGAACGCGCGGTCGACGCGATGGTGCGCCGGGCCAACGACCGCGTGGCGTTCGGCAAGCCCCTCGGCGAGCAGGGCGTCGTGCGCGAGCAGATCGCCGAGAGCCGTATCGAGATCGAGCAGGCGCGCCTGCTCGTGCTCAAGACGGCCTGGCTGATCGACAACGTCGGCTCGCGCGGCGCGGCCACCGAGATCGCGGCGATCAAGGTCGTCTGCCCGCGGATGGCGTGCGCCGTCATCGACCGCGCGATCCAGATCCACGGCGGCGGTGGGGTCTCCGACGACTTCCCGCTCGCCTACGCCTACGCCTGGGCCCGCGCGCTGCGCCTGGCCGACGGCCCCGACGAGGTGCACCTGCGCTCCGTGGCGCGCCAGGAGCTCAAGGCCCACGCCTGAGGGGTGCGCTGACGCGCACGGGGGCACGTGCCCGGAGGGCACATCAGGCGCCGGCGCGGCGGGTCGGTGCCGGGACGAACAGGCCGAGGCGCCAGGCGTGGCTGACCGCCTGCGCGCGGTCGCTCGCGGCCAGCTTGCGGAACAGGTGCCCGGTGTGGGACTTGACCGTGTGGTCGGAGAGGTAGAGGCGCCGGCCAATGTCGGCGTTGGTCATTCCCCGGCTGACGCCGATCAGCACCTGCACCTCGCGCACCGACAGGTCGAGGCGCTTCTGGGCGTCCAGGTCGACGACGACGTCGTGCAGGCCGTCCTCGGGAGTCGAGGTGCCCTCGGCCGACCCGCGCGCCGAGGGCACCGCAGGCCGGGGCACCAGGTCGTCGCCCGCCGCCGTGGAGGCGAGGCTGCGGACCAGCGTGCGGATCATCGCGCGCGGCGCCTCCCAGCGCAGGAAGCCGGCGGCACCCTCGGCGAGCGCCTGCTGGGCGGGCGCATGCGCCTCCCCCGACCCGGCGACGAGCACCGCGGTGCCGGGCACCTCGGTGAGCACGCGGCGCACGACGTCGAGCCCGCTCGGCTCGGTCTCGGCCAGGCCGAGGACAGCGATCGCCCGCGGGGTCGCGGCGAGGCGCGCCAGCAGGTCGTCGGCGTCGCGGGCGACCGCGACCGCCTCCGGACCCGCGACCGTGTCGACCAGCATCTGCAGCCGACGCCGCGCCTGTGGCCGACCGTCGTGGACGACACACGTCTCTCCTGAGCCCCCGCTCTCGCGCACCCGATAGAGGTACCTCATCGGCATGAGTTCCGGCGTGGCGACGCGCGGAGTGGGAGATCACCCGAATCACAGCATTGTAAGTCGCCTACCCGGCTATCACCCACATGCGTCTCCCTGCTTTCGCTTGTCCACAGAGAGTGGACGACCTTGCATGGTCGCCGACGTCCTCGACTCCATCGGGGACCCGACGCGCGGGGAGCTTCGATGGCGGGAGGCCGGACCGGACACCGGACCCGGATGGCAGCCGGTACCGCCGTCGCGGTGGGCGCGGTCCTCGCGTCCGTCCTCGCCGCTCCCGTGGCCCAGGCCGTGCCCGCGAGCGAGTCGTGGGTCGCGGAGCTCGCGATCGAGGGCGGCGACGACAGCAACGTGGTCGCCGCCGACGAGGCCGTGCGCCTGCGCGACCGCGCGCCCCGGCCGACGAGCACCGGCTCGGCGCCGGCCGAGGGCCAGCTCCTGCTCGCCCCGCGCCGTCCCGCCGCGGTGACCGACCAGGTGTCCGCCGAGGTCACGGCCGACGTCCCGGCCGGTGCGCAGGTCGTCGTCTCCGTGCGCGGCATCCGCGACGACAACACGTGGAGCGAGTGGCGCGAGGCCGAGCCCGGCCGCCCCGCGCGCCTCGAGCAGCCGACGTTCCAGATCCAGGTGCGCGTCACCCTCGTCGCCGCGTCGGACGGCTCCGGGCCCGCGCTGCGCCGGCTGGGGCTGACCGCGGAGCAGGGTCCGCTGCGTGTCGCCGCACCGGAGCCCACCACCACCGTCCCGCTGACCTCCCGGGCCTTCGCCACCCGCATCGGCCTCGTCGGCAACGACACCGCCAACGGCCACGAGGTCGAGCGCGACGACCGCTTCGCCGCCCTGCCCTCGCGGCGCAGTCTGAGCCCGCGCGGCGCGGGCGACTACACCGCGCGCGTCTGCGCCTCCGAGACCCGCTGCACCTGGGTACCGGTGTGGGACGTCGGACCGTGGAACACCCGCGACGACTACTGGAGCGAGAGCACGCAGCGCCAGGAGTTCGTCGACCTGCCCCGCGGGCGCCCGCAGGCCGAGGCCGCGTTCACCGACGACCACCACGGCGGACGCGACGGCTCGGGGCGCCGCGTCGCCAACCCCGCGGGCATCGACCTCGCCGACGGCACGTTCCGCGACGACCTCGGGCTCACCGACAACGCCTGGGTCACCGTCACCTTCCTCTGGACGGGAACCGGTCCCTCGGGCACCGCGATCGACCGCGCCGCGCGCCTCGAGATCCGTGCCGCGCCCGCCGCCGACGCGGCCGTCGTCGGGGTCGTCGCCCCGCAGGCCCGCATGTCCTACGAGTGCGCGGTGGACACCGCGGGCGGTCGCACCGGGGTCGGCACCCGGTGGATCCGCCTCGGGCCCGCCCAGTTCGTCCCGGCCGACCAGGTGGAGGCGCGCGATGTCCCGTCCTGCTGACTCCCGGCGCGCCGGCGCCCTCGCCGTCGCGGCCGGTGCCGTGGGCCTGGCCCTCGCCCTGGCCGTGCCCGCAGGAGCCGAGACCGACCCTCCCCGCACCGAGAGCTGGTCGCCCGAGCTCGTGATCGACGGCGGCGACGACCGCGGCGTCGTCCTCGACGGCGGCGCCATCCGGCTCGACGACTCCGGCCCCCGCGACGGTGAGCTGGTGCTCGCGCCGCGGCGCACCACGGGCGTCGTCGACTCCGTCGCCGGCGTGCCCACCGCCGACGTCCCGTCCGGCGCCTCGCTCGTCGTCGAGGCGCGCGGGCTGCGCGGCGACGGCACCTGGGGCTCCTGGGTCACCGTGCCCCGCGACGGCCGGGCGCGTCTCGGCGGGCCGAGCACCGAGCTGTCGGTCCGCGTGCTCCTGCGCCGCGCCGAGGGTGGCGACGGCCCCGTCCTGCGCGCCCTCTGGCTGACGACCACCGCCGTGCCGGCGCCGGTGACCACCGAGACGCGCACCGAGACGCGCACCGAGACGCGCACCGAGACGCGCACCGCGACACGTACCGACACGCGGACGAAGACGGTGACGTCCGAGCCGACCACGACCACCGAGCCGACGACCGAGCCGACGACGACCACCACGACACCGCGGCCCACGACCACCACCACGACACCGCGGCCCACGACCACGACCACCACCGAGCCCACGACGGAGCCGGCCACCACCACGACGACCGCCGTGTCGCAGCCGTCGCAGCCGTCGCAGCCCAGTCAGCCGTCCCGGCCCAGCCGTCCCTCGCGCCCGGCGCAGCCCCCGGCCGACACGTCGACGCCGACGAGCACGACGACGAGCACGACGACGAGCACGACGACCTCCACCACGCCCACGACCACCACGCCGGTCACGCCGCCGCCGGGCCTGGTGCCCGATCTCGGGATCCCGCAGCTCCTTCCGGCCACGCTCCCCCCCGCGCTCCCGGTGAGCGACGCCGGCACGGGCACGTGGTGGGGCCAGGACGTCCTGGACTGGCTCGAGCGCGCCTTCTGATCACCGACCGCCGGCCGGTACCCCCACGGTGTCGGCGGTGACGACCCCGTCGGCGTCGGGCACCCCCAGCACGCTCACCCGGGTGCCGCGCACGAGACCGGCGACCGGCTCGGGACGACGCTCCTCGCCGACGACACGGGTGGCGGGCGAGGTCCGGACGGGCACGAGCCTGCCCTCCGGGGTCCGCACGGCGATCAGCCCGCCGCCGGTGCTCTCGAGCGTGCCGACGAGCGGGACGCCGACCCCCGCGGGCGGCACGCAGGAGCGGCAGCCGACCGCGAACCAGCGGTCGGCGATCACCCCGCCGACGATGCCGAGCACGAACACGGTCAGCATCGCCAGGGCCGTCACCCAGCGCCGCGGGCGGGGCCGCTCCCGGCTCGCCGCAGGCTCGTCCGACGCGGCCGGCCGGCGCTCCCCGGGGTCGGTCGCGTACTCCCGAGCCCGGTAGTACTCGTCCTCCCAGTCGTCGTCGCGGTCGTCGTCACGGTCGTCGTCGCGGTGGTCGCCGAACTCGTCGCGATACGTCACGGCCGCGGCCCCGGCCCGGCGTCGCGCGGGACGAGGACGCGGTCACCTTCCCGCAGCCCGGCGCGGATCTCGATCGACGTGGCGTCCGCGATCCCGGTGGTGACCGCCAGCACCCGGTCGGGACCACGGCCGTCCGCGGGGCGCACGAGCACCGTGCCCCGTCCCGGGCCGGTGGGCCGCACCGCGGGAGGCGGTACGACGAGCGCCCCGACCGCGCGGTCGACGACCACGCGCACGTCGGCGACCTGACCGACCCGCAGCGTCGGCGGAGGGAGCGCAGGCGCGACGGAGACGCCGTAGGCGCCGTCCGCGCCCGGCGCCGGCTCGACGCCGACGACCTCGCCGAGCACCGGGTCGTCGACGCCGTCGACCACCGCCGACGCCGACTGGCCGGTCGCCATCCGCGGCACGTCGCGCGGCGCCACCGCGGCGCGGACGACGAGCGCGCTGAGGTCCACGAGACGCACGAAGGGACGGCGGCTCGGAGCGTCGTCGGGGGTCGGGGCGCCGGCGACGACGCGGTCGCCGACCTGCCCGGCGACGGCCGTCACCGTGCCGCCGCGCGGGGCGCGCAGCACCGTGCCCTCGAGCTGGCGGTTCGCCTCGGCCAGCTCCGCGCGGTCACGGGCGGCGTCGGCCTCGAACCGCCCGACCGCCACCAGGTCGACGGGGACGGCGGCGCGCGCGGCCGTGATGTTGCGGGTGTCGGCCGCGAGGGCGGTCTGGGCGGCGGTGATCCGCGCCCTGACCGCACTGTCGTCGAGGGTCGCCAGCACGTCCCCGGGCGCGACGACGGCACCCGGCGCGACGTCGACCGTCCGCACGACGCCGCTGGTCGTGAACGAGACGTCCGCGTCGCCGGCGCTGCGGACCGTGCCCGACGCACGGATCTCGGTGACCACGTCGGCGCGCACCACGGGCACCGCCGATGCCCCCGGGCCGGGCAGCAGCTGCGGCGCCCGGAGCAGGACCACCGCCGCCCCGGCCCCGGCGAGCAGGACGACCACCAGCACCGTCGGCAGCAGCCAGCCCAGGCGGCGCCGACCGGTGGACATGGCTGCCGACCGTAGTGCGGGTCGACTCCCGCTCCGGGGACCCGCGGACCCGGCGTGTCACCCGTCCGAGCGAGGTCTCAGTCCGCGACCGCCACGAGGTGGCCCACCGCGTCACCCTCCCGAGCGAGCCGGAGCAGCTCCTCGGCGAGGTCGGCGCGGGCCACGCGGTGCCCCTTCGCGAGGTGGCGGTCGAGGGTGCGGCGGTAGCTCCCGGTGCGCGGACCGTCGGTGAGCTGGGGCGGGCGCACGATCGTCCAGTCGCGGTCGCTCGCGCGGACGATCTCCTCCATGCGGGCCATGTCGGCGTAGGGGTGGCGGAACACCCGCTGCAGGACCGGTTTGACGAACAGGCGCGCGGCGAGGTCGTCGCCCTCGCCGGGCAGCCCGGCCGCGCTGACCACGACGAGCCGACGCACCCCGGTCCGCGTCATCGCCGCGAGAACCGCCGTCACGCCGTCGGCGCACACCGTCGTCGGGCCGCGGCCGCGCGCGCCCAGCGCGGAGACCACCGCGTCGGCGCCGCGGACCGCGCCGTCCAGGGCGTCGGGATCGTCGAACCCGGCCCGCACGACGGTCACGCCGGCCGGGACGTCCGACCCCGCGCGGGCGACCGCCACCACGTCGTTCCCCTCCGTGACGGCTTGCGTCACGACCTCGCGCCCGGTCCGGCCGGACGCCCCCAGCACCACGATCCGCACGACCCCTCCTGTGGTGAGTGAGTACTCACCAACCTAGGATGACGGCGTGCCGAGGGACGCGTCAAGCCGGTCGACGCGGGACCGCATGCTCGACGCCGCCCTCACCGTGATGCGCGACCGCGGGGTCGCACGCGCCACGACGAAGGAGATCGCGCGCGAGGCCGGCTTCTCCGAGGCCGCGCTGTACAAGCACTTCGAGGACAAGACCGCGCTGTTCGTCGCCGTGCTCGTCGAGCGGGTGCCCTCGCGGTTCACCGACGTCCTCGACGGTCTGCCCGCGCGCGTCGGCACGGCGGACGTCGAGGAGATCCTCGTCGAGGTGGCGACCGAGGCGGTCGCCTTCTACCGCGAGACGTTCCCGATGGGCGCCTCGCTGTTCTCGGAGCCGGCGATCCTCGCCGCCCACCGCGCGGCCCTGGCGCGGCTCGGCACGGGCCCGCACGTGGCCGTCGACGCGCTGGCGGACTACCTCGCGGCCGAGGCCCGGCTCGGTCGGGTCGACCGCGGGACCGACGCGCGCGCGGCGGCGCTGCTCCTGCTCGGTGCGTGCCAGATGACGACGTTCCTGGCCGCCTTCGGCGGGACGGACGCGACCGCGGACACCCGCGGCCTCGCCCGCACCGCCGTGCGGGGGCTGCTCCCCGGCTGACCGGGACGGTCGCCGGGCATGCGCGGCTCCAGCGACGTGTGAACGCTCGCGGCGGCGGGCACTCCGCGACCCACGGAAGGCCGCGGGCACGTGAAGCGCCTCTCCGATCAGACCGTTTCCCCGCACCGGCCGCCGCACGTGCGATCTTCTCCTACCGCGGCTCGCCGCATCTGCGGAATGAGCCTCCGACCTGCGGAGATGTGGCTCACCGCTGGTGCCCGACACGGTTAGGGTGGATCGTGATGACCGTTCTCGACCTCGGCGTACCGGCCGTCCCCGGGGCCGCCACCACCACCGACACCACCGGGCGTCCCGCCGACGCGCGCCTGGTCGATTCGTGGGGACGTGTCGCCACCGACCTGCGGGTGTCGCTGACCGACCGCTGCAACCTGCGCTGCACCTACTGCATGCCCGCCGAGGGCCTGGAGTGGATGCCGACCGAGCAGGCGCTCACCGACGACGAGATCGTGCGGCTGGTGCGCGTCGCCGTCGAGCAGCTGGGTGTGCAGGAGATCCGCTTCACCGGGGGCGAGCCGCTCCTGCGCAAGGGGCTCGAGGACATCGTCGCGGCCACCGCGGCGCTGGCCCCGCGCCCCGAGATGTCGGTGACCACCAACGCGCTCGGCCTGACGCGCCGCGCCGCGCGCCTCGCCGCCGCGGGCCTCGACCGCGTCAACGTCTCGCTGGACACCCTGCGTCCCGAGCGGTTCGCCGAGATCACCCGGCGCGACCGGCTCGACGACGTCTTCTCCGGTCTGCGCGCCGCCCGCGAGCACGGGCTCGACCCGATCAAGATCAATACGGTCCTGATGCCCGGGCTCAACGACGACGAGGCGCCGGACCTGCTCGCGTGGGCGCTCGAGGAGGGCTACGAGCTGCGCATCATCGAGCAGATGCCGCTGGACGCCGGCCACTCCTGGCAGCGCGATCGCATGATCACCGCCGAGCAGGTGCTGGCGTCGCTGCGCACCCGGTTCACCCTCACCGAGGACACCGCCGAGCGCGGCGGGGCGCCCGCGGAGCGGTTCCTCGTCGACGGATGGACCGGCCCCGACGGCCGGCCGGCGAAGGTCGGGGTCATCGCCTCGGTGACCCGCCCGTTCTGCGGGAACTGCGACCGCACGCGCCTGACCGCCGACGGCCAGGTGCGCAACTGCCTGTTCTCCACCACCGAGAACGACCTGCGTAGCCTGCTGCGCGGCGGCGGCACCGACGACGAGATCGCCGACGCCTGGCGGGTGGCCATGTGGGGCAAGAAGCCCGGCCACGGCATCGACGACCCGGGGTTCCTGCAGCCCGAGCGGCCCATGAGCGCGATCGGAGGATGATGACCACGTCGACCGACGCCCGCGTCTCGACCGTCACGGTGACGGTGCGCTACTTCGCCGGCGCCAAGGCCGCCGCCGGCACGCGCAGCGAGCTCCTCGAGGTCCCCACCGGCGCCACCGTCGCCGACCTCGTCACGGCGCTGGCCGCCGACCACGGCGAGGCCCTGGCCCGGGTCCTCGGCGCCGCGAGCTTCCTGCTCGACGAGACCGCCGTGCACGACCGCACGACGGTCCTGGCCGACGACGCGGTGTTCGACGTCCTCCCACCGTTCGCGGGCGGCTGAGCGCCACGCCCGGCACCGGGACGGTGTTCTGTCGAGTATGAGCGTCGTCCACGAGACCACCATCGGCCCGCTGCACCTCGAGGCCTCCGCGCGGGGGCTCACGCTGCTCGGTTTCTCGTCCGTCGACGGTGACGCCGACCGTGACGAGGCCGCCGAGCGGATCCTCGACCTCGCCCGCCGCGAGATCGACGCCTACCTCGACGGCTCGCTGCGGGAGTTCACCGTGCCCGTCGACCTGTCCGCGCACCCCGCCTGGGACCGCCGCGTCCTGGAGGAGCTGCGCTCGGTCGGCTACGGCGAGACGGTCAGCTACGGCACGCTCGCCGCCGCGGTCGGGCTCGGGCCGGTCGACGCGCGGCGCGTCGGTGGCGCGATGGCCCGCAACCCCGTCGCCATCGTCGTGCCGTGCCACCGCGTCGTCGGGTCCGACGGCAGCCTGACCGGCTACGCCGGCGGTCTGGACCGCAAGCGCGCTCTGCTCGACCTCGAGGCGCGCGACACCCTGCTGTTCTGACTCCCGCCCACATCCAGGGCCGTGTCCGGACGTCGAGAGCCCGTCAGGCTCGCCGGCGCAGCCCGGCCAGCTCCTCGAGCAGCTCGGCGACGTCGTCGACGTCCTCGACCTCGTAGGGCGCCCCGGGCCCGAGGTCCTCGCCGACGCCCACGATCACGTCGCCGGACGACCCGTCGACCGCGACCCCGACGCCGACGAGGGCGGTGGCCCCGACCTCGTCGCGCAGGGCGGGGAGCCCCTCGGGCAGGACCACCCGCGCCCCGCCCTTGGCGCCGGACAGGAACATCAGCTCGGCGACCTCGTCGGACGGCCGGTCCGACACGATCGCCACCGTGGTGTCGGGCAGGGCCATGAGGACGTTGAGCGCCTCGGACGACACCTGCTCGGCGCGCGCCTGGTCCGGATCGCCCTCGTCCGGCGCGAGCGCCCCGTCGAAGGCGCAGGCCACGAGCAGCGTCGACGTCTCCGCCACCCGGTCGAGCGCGCCCCACAGTGCGTCGTCGGTGTCCACGTGATCAGCCTGGCATGACGTTCACGGCGTGGTCCAGCGCGGCCCAGAGGTGCTGGGTGGCGTACGCGCGGTAGGGCCGCCAGGGCTCGGCGCGGGCGACGAGGTCGCGGTCGCGGGCCGGCAGGCCGAGGCGCTCGGCGGCCACGCGGACGCCGAGGTCGGAGGGCAGGAACGCGTCGGGGTCGCCGAGCGCCCGCATGGCGACCGTGTCGACCGTCCACGGACCGATCCCGGGCAGCCCGCCGAGCGCGGCCCGCGCGGCGGGGACGTCGGCCGGGTCGAGCACCACCTCGCCGTCGGCCAGCGCCCGCACGAGCGTGAGCAGCGTGCGCTTGCGGGTGCGGGGCATCCCGAGCTCGTCGGGGTCGACGGCGGTCAGGGCGGGCGCGTCCGGGAAGAGGTGGGTCAGCGTGCTGCCGGTTCCGGCGAGCCCGGCGAGCTCGGCGAGCTCGGCGGGCAGCGGCGTGCCACGGCCACGCACGAGGCGCCCGGCGTGGGTGCGGGCGGCGGCGGTCGACACCTGCTGGCCGAGGACGGCGCGCACGGCGAACTCGTCGGGATCCGGCGAGCCGGGGACCCGCCGGCCGGGGGCGTCGTCGACGAGCCGTTCCAGCGCGGGGTCGGCCCGCAGGACGGCGTCGACGGCGACCGGGTCGGCGTCGAGGTCGAGGATGCGGCGCGACAGGCGCGCGGCCTCGTCGGCATCGGCGGGGTCGGTGACCGACAGCGTCGCCGCGACCGCCGTCGGTCCCGGCCGGAGGGCGACGACGCCCGGCCCGCCCGGCAGCGCGAGACTGCGCCGGTAGGCGCCGTCGTGCCACTCCTCGACACCGGGGACCGCCGTCGCGACGAGGTGGCCGAAGAGGTTGTCGGGACACAGCGGCGGGGTGAAGGGCAGCGCGCGGTCCTCGACGTGCACCACCGGACCATCCTGTCCGATCGCTCCAAGCCCTCCCGCAGGGACGGTGCCTACGGTGAGCGCCATGGCCCCCCGACTCTCCGTCGTCGAGCTGGTGGTCGCCGACATGGCCACCACGCTCGCGTTCTACCGCCGCCTCGGCATCGACGCCCCGCCCGAGGCCGACACGCAGCCACACGTCGAGGTCGATCTCGGCGGCGGGCTGCGCCTCGCCTTCGACACCGAGGACACCATCCGCTCGTTCGACCCGTCCTGGTCCCCGCCGACCGGCGGTCCCCGTAGCGCTCTCGCGTTCGCGTGCGACTCGCCCGCGGAGGTCGACACGACCTTCGCCGCCCTGGTCGAGGCCGGGCACCACGGCGAGCTCGAGCCCTGGGACGCGTTCTGGGGCCAGCGCTTCGCGACCGTGCAGGACCCCGACGGCGGGACGGTGGACCTGTTCGCGGCGCTACCGGCCGAGTAGCCGGGTGGGCGTCGTCCCGGCCAGCGCCCGCACCTCGCGCGCCAGGTGGGGCTGGTCGGCGAAGCCCTCGGCGGCGGCGACGTCGGCCCACGGCGTGCCCTCGCGGGCGCGGGCCAGCGCGCGTTGCAGGCGCAGGATGCGCCCGAGGTGCTGGGGCCCGTAGCCGAACACCGGCAGGCAGCGCCGGTGCAGCGTGCGCGGGGTGGTGCCGAGGTCGTCGGCGAGCCCGGCCACGTCGGCGCCCCGGGCGAGCGCCCCGAACACGCGCGCGCCGAAGCGCTCGTCGGCACCCGGTGGCGTGGCGGTGGCGACGCCGCGCAGGACGCCGGCCGGGTCGTCGGCCGCCCGCTCGGAGAGCTCGCGCGCGGCCGCCTCGCTCCACAGCACGTCGAGCGCGACGGTGGTGTCGCGCAGCTCGTCGGCGCGCAGCCCGAGCAGGGCGGGGCCGCGGCCGTGCGAGAACCGCAGGCCCACGTGGCGCCGCCCGCCGCCGTCGTCGAACCGCGCACCCCCGTCGGGCCCGGCGACGACCAGACCGCGGCCGTTCCAGATCAGGTCGAGGCAGCCGTCGGGCAGGATCGTCCCGGGCGCCCCGGCGGCGCTCCAGAGCACGACGCCCGGCGCCACCCGGCGCTCGCGGTAGCCGTCCACACCCCCATGGTGCCCCGCGGTGGGCGCGCGAGGGTCAGCCGAGGAGGTCGCGGTAGCTGCGCCAGTGCCCGGCGGGGGTCTCGACGCTGTGCGCGGCGAGCACGGCGTGCACGACGGCGCGGGTCACGCAGTCGGCGCCCGCGGTGAGGATCTCCTGCACACCGGCCAGGTCGGGCGCCGGGCGCGCGGCCGTCGCGAGCCCGAAGAACGTGTCGCCGTCGGTCATCCCGTGGGCGGGGCGCACGGACCGGGCGAGACCGCTCTGGCCGACGGCGGCGAGCTTCGCGCACTGCGCCACCGTGAGCCCGGCGTCGGTGGCGACGACGCCGATCGTGGTGTTGAGCGTGGGCGGAGCGGCGGCCGCGCGCAGCGACCGGAGCAGCGCCGCCCGGTCCTCGGGCAGCGCGGGGGGCTCGGCGTCGCCGTCCCGGCGGTGGCGGGCGCCCCACAGCTCGCCGGTGGCGGGGTCCACCGCGGACCCGGCGGCGTTGGCGACGACGAGCGCGGCGACGACCGTGCCGTCGGCGAGCACCCACGACGCCGAACCGACCCCGCCCTTGAGCCCGCCGACCAGGGTCCCGGTGCCCGCCCCCACCACGCCCTGGGCGGGCGGTGCGTCGGTGCAGGCCCCCAGCGCCGCCGCGCCCGTCTGCGCACCGGGGCGGGCGGTGAAGCGCCCGCCGCGCCCGAGGTCGAAGACCACCGCCGCGGGCACCACCGGCACCACCTCGCCGGGCCCGCCGACCGGGAAGCCCCGGCCCTGGGCGCCGAGGGCGTCGGCGACGCCCGAGGCGGCGGCGAGCCCGTAGGCGCTGCCGCCGGTGAGTACGACGGCGTGCACGCGCTCGACGAGCGTGCGCGGGTCGAGAGCGTCGGTCTCGCGGGTGCCGGGCCCGCCGCCGCGCACGTCGACACCCGCCACCGCGCCCTCGGAGCCGGGCAGCACGACCGTCGTGCCCGACAGCGCCCCCTCCCCCACCAGCTCCGCGTGCCCGACCTGCAGGCCGGGGACGTCGACGATCGTGTTGGTGGCGCCGGGGTGCACGGCGGTCAGCCTGTCACGCACCTGTCGATCACGGTGCGCAGCGCGCGGGCCGCCGCCCCGGGGTCGGGCGCCGCGGCGATCGCCGAGCTCACGGCGAGCCCGTCGACGCCGGTGGCGAGCACCTCGGCGGCGTTGCCGGCGTCGATCCCGCCGATCGCGACGGTCGGTACACCGAGCTCGGCGGCGTCGGCGACGTGCCGGCGCAGGCCGTCGAGACCGGTGGCGGGCGCGGCATCGGGCTTCGTCGCCGTGGTGAACACCGGGCCGATGCCCAGCAGGCCGACGACGTCCGGAGCCACGTCGGCCAGGTCGTCCGGGCCGGTGACCGACCAGCCGATCGCGAGGTCGTCCCCGGCCACCCGGAAGGCGGCGACGGGCGGGAGGTCGTGACGGCCGAGGTGCACGCCGTCGGCGCCGGCGGCCAGGGCGACGTCGAGGCGGTCGTCGACGACCACCGCGACACCCGTGCCCCGCAGCGTCATGACGACGCCGAGGGCCGCCTCGTACAGCGCGAGCCCCGTCGCCCGCGGCGAGCGGACCTGCACGGCGGTCACCCCGCCGTCGACGGCGGCCCGCACGACGGCGAACGGGTCGGCCGGCCCGTGCACCGGGTCGACGAGGAGGTAGAGGCGCGGGTCGAGAGCGGTCATCGCACCAGGCTGCCCGTTCCGGAACGACCGAAGGGCACCGTCGATCGAACGAGCCGATCGACGGTGCCCTTCGGTCAGGAACCGCTACGACTTCGAGCCGCCGCGCGCGATCAGGATGATCGCGATGATCGCGGCGAGCACGCCGGCGCCGATGCCCACGGGCACGAGGCGCTTGAGGACGGCCTCCCGCGAGCTGTCGAGCAGGTCGATCGCCTCGGCCTGCGGGCGGCGCGCCGTCGACGCGGCGGCACCGGCCGCGGCACCGGCGGTGCTACCGACCGTGCTGCCGACCGTGCTGCCGACCGAGCCGCCGGGCTTGGCGCCCTGGTCGGCCTGGGCGGCCGCCGCGACCGTGGTCGGCATCGCCGCGGCCGCGGGGGCCCCCGAGCCGGACGAGACCGGCGTCGGCGCGGCGGGCGCGCCGACCGGGGCCTCGCCGGCCGAGCCCGCGGAGCCGGACGCGGCGGACGCCGCCGCCGGGGTCGTGCCGTTGCCGCCGCTCGCCGGGGCCTCCGACGTGGCAGCCGGGGCGGCCGCTCCGGCGGAGCTGGCGCCGAACTCGTCGGCGAGGCAGGACGCGAACTGGCCCAGGATCTTGTCGCCGACGTCGGACATGACGCCGCGGCCGAACTGGGCGGGCTTGCCGGTCACCTGCATCTCGGTGAGGACGGTGACCTTGGTCTTGCCCCCGCCGGCGTCGGCCATCGTCAGCGTCGCCTTGGCCGACGCGGTGCCGTTGCCGCGGGAGTCGCGGCCCTGGGCGTCGACGACGACCTTGTGGTTGGACTTGTCGCGCTCGACGAAGGTGCCCTTACCCTTGTAGGTCATCGAGATCGGGCCGAGCTTCACCTTCACGGTGCCGGTGAAGTCGTCACCGTCGTGCGAGTCGAGGGTGGCACCCGGGAAGCAGGGAGTGACCTTCTCGGGGTCGTTCAGGGCGTCGAACACGGTGTCGATGTCCACCGGGACGGTGAACTCGTTCTCCAGCTTCACGTGCTCCTCCTCGAAGAGGGTGCGGATCACGACGGCGGCCCGCCCCCGCGGTGCGGGGGCGGGCCGGGGCGTCGTGACGATCGGGTCGTCAGCGAGTGGTCGACGTGGTCAGCCCACGGCCGCGAGGACGGCCCGGCCCGTGAGCACCCGGGCGAGGTGCTCGCGGTAGTCCGAACCGGCGTCCGCGTCCGCGGTCGGGCTGGTGCCCTCGGCGGCGGCCTGGGCGGCCTGACGGACATTCTCCTCGGTTGCCGACTGCCCGACCAGCGCTGCCTCCACACCACGGGCACGCACCGGCGTGCCCGCCATGTTGGTGAGACCGATGCGCGCGTCGGTGATCGAGCCGCCGTCGACCTTGACGGTGGCCGCAACCGCGACGATCGACCAGGCCTGGGCGACCCGGTTGAACTTCTCGTACCGCGCGCCCCACCCGGTGTACTTCGGGAAGCGGATCTCCGTGAGGAGCTCGCCCTCGCCGATGGCGGTGGTGAAGTAGTCCTCGAAGAAGTCCGCGGCCGCGACCGTGCGGGTCGCGGCCCCGGATCCGTTCGGGCCGGGGCCGGCGATGACGAACTGCGCGTCGAGGGCCAGCGCCGGCGCCGCGAGGTCGCCGGCCGGGTCGGCGTGGGCCAGGGCCCCGCCGAGCGTGCCCCGGTGGCGGACCTGCGGGTCCGCCACCGTCTTCGTCGCCTCCTGGATGAGGGCGACGTGCTGGCGCAGGGTGTCGTCACGGGCGACGTCGTAGTGCGAGGTCATCGCCCCGACCACGACGGAGTCGCCGTCCTCGCGGACGCCCTTGAGCTCCGCGATCCCGCCGAGATCGATGATCAGCGACGGGTCGGCCATCCGGAGCCGGAGCACCGGCAGCAGGCTCTGACCGCCGGCCAGGAGCTTGGCGTCGTCGCCGCCGTCACGCAGGGCCTGCACCGCCTCCTCGACGGTGGTGGGCCGGACGTAGTCGAACTGGGCCGGGATCACAGGTTGCCTCCCTCGGGCATGTCACGGGCGGTGGAGCCGAGGCCCGCGCCCGGCGAGGCGACGTTCGCCTCGTCCGCGCGGCTCGCGGTGCCCTTGGCGTCCCTATCGGCGTGCTGTCCTCTCTGTATGGCCGTCCAGACCCGGTACGGGGTCGTGGGCATCTCGACGTCGGAGACACCGAGGTGGCGGATCGCGTCGAGCACCGAGTTCACGACCGCCGGGGTGGAGGCGATCGTCCCGGCCTCGCCGACCCCCTTGACCCCGAGCGGGTTGGTGGTCGACGCGGTCGTGGTGTTCGCGGTGTCGAAGTGGATCAGGTCCGCCGCGGTGGGCAGCGTGTAGTCGACCAGCGTGCCCGAGAGCAGCGTGCCCTGGTCGTCGTACGCGGCCTCCTCGTAGAGGGCCTGGGCGATGCCCTGCGCCAGGCCGCCGTGGACCTGGCCCTCCACGATCAGCGGGTTGATGACGTTGCCGACGTCGTCGACGCAGACGTACTTGTACATCTCGACGAAGCCGGTCTCGGTGTCGACCTCGACGGCGCACAGGTGTGTGCCGTGCGGGAACGAGAAGTTCTCGGGGTCGAACGTCGCGTGGGCGTCGATGTCGGGCTCGATGCCCTCGGGGTAGTCGTGGGCCGCGAACACCGCGAGCGCGATGTCCTGGATGCCCACACCCTTGTCGGTGCCCTTGACCGTGAACCTGCCGCCCGAGAACTCGAGGTCGCCCTCGGAGGCCTCGAGCATGTGCGCCGCGATCGGCTTGGCCTTCTCGATCACCTTCTCGGCCGCCTTGACCACGGCGACGCCGCCGACGGCGAGCGAGCGCGAGCCGTAGGTGTCGAGGCCCTTGTACGACGACTGGGTGTCGCCGTGGAGGATCTCGACGTCGTCGAACGGGACGCCGAGCTGGTCGGCGACGATCTGCGAGAACGCCGTCTCGTGGCCCTGCCCGTGCGGGCTGACGCCGACGACGACCTCGACCTTGCCGGTGGGCTGCATCCGGATGGACGCGGTCTCCCAGCCGCCGGCGCCGTAGTCGAGCGAGCCGAGCACGCGGGACGGGGCCAGGCCGCACATCTCGGTGAAGGTCGAGATGCCGATGCCGAGCTGCTTGACGTCGCCGCGCCGGCGCCGCTCGGCCTGCTCACGGCGCAGCCCGTCGTAGTCGAACATCTGCTTGGCCTGCTCGGTGGCGGCCTCGTAGTTGCCCGTGTCGTAGGTCAGCGTGCTGACCGTGGTGAACGGGAACTCCTCGTGGGAGATCCAGTTCTTCTCGCGGAACTCGAGGGGCTCCATACCCAGCTCGAGGGCCGCCTCGTCCATCAGGCGCTCGATGCCGAAGGTGGCCTCCGGGCGGCCGGCGCCGCGGTAGGCGTCGGTGAGCGTCTTGGTGGTGAAGACGTTGGTGCAGTCGAAGCGGTAGGCCGGGATCTTGTAGATCGCGTTGAACATGAACGCGCCGAGGATCGGCACGCCCGGCCCGACGAGGCCGAGGTAGGCGCCCATGTCGGCGATCAGCTTGACGTCCAGGCCGGTGATCTTGCCGTCCTTGGTGACCGACATGGCCAGCTCCTGGACCTGGTCACGGCCGTGGTGGGCGGTGAGCAGCGACTCGGAGCGGGTCTCGGTCCACTTCACCGGCTTGCCCAGCTTGCGGGCCACCAGCAGCGTGAGGACCTCCTCGGGCGCAACGGCGATCTTGCCGCCGAACCCGCCGCCGACGTCCGGGGCGATGACGCGGATCTTGTGCTCGGGCAGGCCGAGCGTCAGCGCGAGCATCGTCTTGAGGATGTGCGGCACCTGGGTGGACGACCACATCGTCAGCTGCTCGCTGTTGGGGTCGACCACCGTGGAGCGCGGCTCCATGAACACCGGCACGAGGCGCTGCTGGCGGAAGCGGCGCCGCACGATGATCTGGTCGTCGTCCGACTCGGCCTTGCGCAGGGCCTCGGCGACGCTGCCGCCGGAGCCCGCCTCGCCGGAGTCGAACACCCACTGCGCGTTGGCGTTCGTGCCGATCTCCGGGTGCACGAGGGGGGCGCCGTCCTCGAGCGCCTTCTCCATGTCGAGGACCGGCTCGAGCTCGGAGTAGTCGACCTCGACGAGCTCGGCGGCGTCCTTGGCGATCGCCGCGCTGCGGGCGACCACCACGGCGACGCCCTCGCCGGCGAAGTTGACCCGGCTGCCGGCCAGGGCCGGGCGCTGCGGGGCCTTCATGTCCTTGGTGATCGGCCAGGCGCAGGGCAGCTGCACCTGGTCGGCGCCGATGTCGGCCGCCGAGTACACCGCGACGACGCCGGGGACCTGCTGGGCCGCCGAGGTGTCGATGCCCTTGATGTTCGCGTGCGCGAACGGGCTGCGGACGATCGAGAGGTGCAGCAGGCCGGTGAGGGCCTGGTTGTCGGTCCACCGGGTGCGCCCGGTGATGAGCCGACGATCCTCCTTGCGCCGCCGGTCCCGGCCGATCTCCGGGGCCGGCTGCTCCGTCGTCGTCATCAGGCGCCACCCCCGGCGACCGTCTGCTTGGCGCCGGCCTCGGCGGAGGGCGCACTGCCCGGCTTCATCTTCGACGACGCGTCCTGGACGGCGCGCACGATGTTCTGGTAGCCGGTGCAACGGCAGAGGTTGCCCTCGATGCCCTCGCGGATCTCCTGCTCCGACGGGTCCGGGTTGTCCCCGAGCAGGTCGATCGACTGCATGATCATGCCGGGCGTGCAGTAGCCGCACTGCAGGGCGTGGTTGTCGTGGAAGGCCTGCTGCATCGGGTGCAGCTGCCCGTCACGCTCGAGACCCTCGATGGTGAGGACCTCGGCGCCGTTCGCCTGCACCGCCAGCACCGAGCAGGACTTCACGCTCAGGCCGTCCAGGTGGACGGTGCACGCGCCGCAGTTGCTCGTGTCGCAGCCGATCACCGTGCCCGTCTTGCCGAGCCGTTCCCGCAGGTACTGGACGAGCAGCATGCGGGGCTCGACGTCGTCCTCGTAGACGAGGCCGTCGACGGTGGTCCGGATGCGTGCCATGGACCTCTCCTCACTCGGCTCGCCCGACGAGGTACCGGAGACCGACCGTCGTGCGCCGAGGACGTGGTGGTAGTGAGAACCGCGCCCGACCGGGCGGGGACGAGCGCAGGTTGCCGACCACCTCCGGCGTGGTGGCGGACACATCACACCCCCCTCGCGAGGGCAGCGCAACATCCACTGCGGGCCCGGCCGGTGCGATCGAACTCCGAGGTGGGAGCCCTTTTCAGCCCTGATTCCGCAAGCGCGGAACGATCGGTGACGCGGGGCCGATTCTGCGGCGTCGCGACCCCTCCGCGCCGGATGTCGGCGCCCGAAAGAGACCGGTACGGACAGTCGTGCCCCCCTCCGTTCGGAGGGGGGCCTCCGTCACGCGGAGCACACGTGACGCGACGACCCGAGATCGTCCGTCAGCCTCCCGACGCCGTCGCCGCGCGCCCGGCCTCGAGACGCGCCACCGGCACGCGGAACGGCGAGCAGGACACGTAGTCGAGGCCCGCGCGGTGGAAGAAGTGCACCGAGTCCGGGTCGCCGCCGTGCTCGCCGCAGATGCCGAGCTTGAGGTCGTGGCGGACCTCGCGGCCGCGCCACGACGCGATCTCGACGAGCTCACCGACGCCCTCGGTGTCGAGGGACTCGAACGGCGAGACCCCGAAGATCCCCGACTCCAGGTAGTCGGAGAAGAACGAGCTCTCCACGTCGTCGCGGGAGAAGCCCCACGTCGTCTGGGTCAGGTCGTTGGTGCCGAACGAGAAGAACTGCGCGGTCTCGGCGATCTGGGCCGCGACGAGCGCCGCGCGCGGCAGCTCGATCATGGTCCCGATCTGGTGCTCGACGGGCCGCCCGTCCACGGCCGACTCCGGCTCGGCCACCACCTCGGCGATCTCCGCCGCGACCGCCTGCAGCTCCTGCACGGTGCCGACCAGCGGCACCATGATCTCCGGGAGCACCGTGACGCCCTCGGCGGCCAGCGTCGCCGCCGCCCGTGTGATCGCGCGGATCTGCATGGCGAACAGCCCGGGCACCGCGATGCCCAGGCGCACGCCGCGCAGGCCGAGCATCGGGTTCTGTTCGTGCAGGCGCCGGACGTTGGCGAGCAGTTCCTCCTTCTCCTCGGTGAGCTCGCCGCGCTCGCGGTCGAGGGCCACCTCGACCGACAGGTCGGTGTAGTCGGGCAGGAACTCGTGCAGCGGCGGGTCGAGCAGCCGGATCGTGACGGGCAGGCCCGCCATCGCCCGGTAGATCGCGGTGAAGTCCTCGATCTGCAGCGGCAGGAGCGCCTGGAGCTGCTTCTCGCGGTCCTCGCGGGTCTCGGCCAGCACGAGCTTCTCGACGAGCTCGCGGCGCTCGCCGAGGAACATGTGCTCCGTGCGGCACAGGCCGATGCCCTCGGCGCCGAAGGTGCGGGCGAGCGCGGAGTCCTCGCCGGTGTCCGCGTTGGCCCGCACGCGCAGCCGCCGGGCGCCGTCGGCGTGGCGCATGATCCGGTCGACGGCGTCCACGAGCTCGCCGCGCTCGGTGGACGTGCCCTCGAAGTAGGCCATGACCGGGCTGGAGACCACCGGCACCTCGCCGAGATAGACCTCCCCGTTGGTGCCGTCGATGGAGATCGTGTCGCCTTCGACGATCTCGCGCCCGTCGGGCATCGTCATCTTCTTCGCGCGGACGTCGACCTCGAGCTCCTCGGCGCCGCAGACCGCGGTCTTGCCCATCCCGCGGGCGACGACCGCGGCGTGCGAGGTCCGCCCGCCCCGGCTGGTCAGCACGCCCTCGGCGGCGATCATGCCGTCGAGGTCGTCGGGGTTGGTCTCGCGGCGGACGAGGACGACCTTCTCGCCCTTCGCGCGGCGGACCGCGGTCGGCGAGTCGAACACCGCGATCCCGCTGGCCGCGCCCGGCGAGGCGTTCATCCCCGTCGTCAGCCGCTCCTTCACGGC
Organism: Actinomycetospora sp. 2LY8.5; assembly: GCF_057180585.1. Taxonomy (NCBI): domain Bacteria; kingdom Bacillati; phylum Actinomycetota; class Actinomycetes; order Pseudonocardiales; family Pseudonocardiaceae; genus Actinomycetospora; species Actinomycetospora sp. 2LY8.5. The sequence goes on along the minus strand of NZ_JBXUHE010000014.1, from coordinate 26,280 downwards.
GTCCTGGTCGAAGCGGGGGAACATCAGCTGGGCGAGCTGGTGGCCGGTGACGCGCTGCAGCGCCTCGTCCATGTCGATGAGGCCCTCGTCGACGAGCTGGACCGCGACGGTGAACGCCGCCGCAGCGGTGCGCTTGCCGACGCGGGTCTGCAACATCCAGAGCTTGCCGCGCTCGATCGTGAACTCGATGTCGCACAGGTCGCGGTAGTGACGCTCGAGGGTCGTCATGATCCCCCGGAGCTCGTCGTAGGCGGCCTTGTCGATCCGCTCGAGCTCGGTGAGGTGCAGGGTGTTGCGGATGCCGGCGACGACGTCCTCGCCCTGGGCGTTCTGCAGGTAGTCGCCGTAGATGCCCTGCTCGCCCGACGCCGGGTCGCGGGTGAAGGCGACGCCGGTGCCGGAGTCCATGCCGAGGTTGCCGAAGACCATCGAGCAGACGCTGACCGCGGTGCCGAGATCGGCGGGGATGCGCTCCTGGCGACGGTATATCGCGGCTCGTGCCGAGTTCCACGAGTCGAAGACCGCGCGGATCGCGAGGTCCATCTGCTCGCGCGGGTCCTGCGGGAAGTCGCGCCCGGCGTGCTCGCGGACGACACCCTTGAACGTCTCGACGAGCGCGCTGAAGTCGCCGGCGTCGAGGTCGAGGTCGTTGCTGGTGCCCTTGGCCTTCTTGGCGTCCTCGAGGGCGTCGTGGAAGTGCTCGGCGTCGATGTCGAGCACCGTCGCGCCGAACATCTGGATGAGGCGCCGGTAGGAGTCCCAGGCGAAGCGATCGTCCCCGGCCTGGGCGGCGAGCCCGTGCACCGAGCTGTCGTTGAGACCGACGTTGAGGACGGTCTCCATCATCCCGGGCATCGAGAACTTCGCGCCGGAGCGCACCGAGACGAGCAGCGGGTCGTCGGCCTGGCCGAGCTGCTTGCCCATCGCCTTCTCGAGTGCGACGAGGTGCTCGGTGACCTCGTCGGCCAGCCCGGGCGGCTCGCTGCCCTCGGCGAGATAGACCCGGCAGGCCTCCGTCGTGATCGTGAACCCGGGCGGTACCGGCAGACCGAGATTGGTCATCTCGGCCAGGTTGGCGCCCTTGCCGCCGAGCAGGTCCTTCTGGTCGCGGTCACCCTCGGCGAAGTCGTACACGAACTTGGTCATGTGCTGCGTCCTCGTCCCCCGGTAGTCCGACCGAGAAACCTTGGCACGCGCCGCCGCCGCCGGACACGTCCGAGCGGCCCGGCCTGACCGGTCCAGTGGGCGACCTCAGTCTCTTGACATCAGCCGCTTCCGTGCCCACTCGTGGTACCAGGACGGCAGACCGGGGGCGTCGAGCAGTCGCGCCGCGCGGTCGCGGTGGTGGTGGTAGATGGCGAAGACGTCGGCGACGCCGAGGCCGTGATCGGGCCGGTGGCTCACGGTGAGCGGGTCGCCGGGGGTGATGGTGCCGGTGGTTCTCACCCTGAGATACACGCCTGGTCGGTTCGCGGCGACGAACCTGCGCGGCATGGTGGGGTCGCCGGCGCGCAGGCCGAGCTTGAAGCAGGGGATGCGCGGCTGGACGACCTCGAGCTCGGCGGTGCCGATCCGCCAGCGTTCCCCGATCGTCGCGCCGCGCAGGTCGTAGCCGACGGTGGTCAGGTTCTGGCCGAAGACGAGGTCGTCGAGTCCCGGGAGCTCCGCGCGCCACCACGCGAGGTCCTCCTCGGCGTAGGCGTAGACCGACTTCTCCGGGCCGCCGTGGTTGACGCGGTCGGCCTGCTCGTCGCCGGCGAGGTTCTCCGGGCCGACCTCGACGGGCCCGTCGACCGGTTGCTTCCAGATGGCGGTGCTGGTGGTCTCGCCCGGTCTCGGCCCGGCGACCGCGCGCGGGCGGCCGACGGCGACGGTGCGGACGATCACTGCGGCGCCTTCCCGCTGAGGTCCGGGCGCAGCGGCGCGACCGTGCGATGGCGCCACGCGCCCCACCAGAGCCCGGCGCCGTAGGCGAGATCGTCGAGCCGGTGGGCGACGACGTGCCCGAGGGCGTCGCCCGGCCCCGTGCCGGGCTCGCGGAACCGGACCCAGTCGGCGAGGCCTTCGACGACGGCGGCGGCGAGGAGCGCCCGGCGGACTCTCTGCGAGAAGAGTGCACCGACGACGGCCGCGGGCCACCAGTGCCGCGTCAGCGCCCCGGCCGCCTGCCAGAGCGCGCCGCCGAGACCCCACGGCGCGAGCACCGCGGCGAGGCGGACTGCTCGCGCCGTGTCAGCGGCGTGGCGCTGCAGACGTTGAGTGTCCGTATCGCCACGCGCTCGATCCTCGCCTCGGCGCGTGGTGTCCAGGCCGCGCGCGAGACGGACGGTGGCGAGGACCGTGACGCCGCCCGCCGCGGCCGTGCTCCACCCCCGCTGGACGCCGAGGAGCGTGACGGCGGCGGAGGTCCACGGGGCGAGCGCCACCGGCGGCACGCGGCGCGGGTGGCGCAGGGCGAGCGGGGCGGCGCCGGTGCCGTAGAAGGCCTTGCGCGCGAGCCACGGACCGACGGTGTCGCGGTGCTCGTGGGCCACCCGCGAGGTGGGCTCGTAGCGCAGCCGCCAGCCCTCGCTCGCGATACGCCAGACGAGGTCGACGTCCTCGGCGACCGGCATCTCCTCCGAGAACCCCCCACCGAGGGCCTCGCGGCGCACGACCAGGGCGGCGCTGGGCACGTAGGCCACCCGCGAGCGGGCGGTGACCGGGGCAGGACGCGCGCCGAGGTCGAGGCTGGAGCGCCGGTGCTCGTAGCGCGCGACGACCCGGCGCACGATCGAGCGGGGGGCTTTCCTGACGGTGGACGTCAGCGTGGCCGCCACGCCGACACCACCCTCGCCCGGCGTGTCGCGCGGCGAGGATGTGGCGAGCCTGGCGTCGGACGCCAGCGATGCCGCATCGCTGGTAGCTCCGGACCACGCGACGATCCGGGGGGCGACGAGGGCGACGGCGGGGTCGGCGAGGTGGCCCAGGAGCGGAGCGAGCCAGCCGGGTTCGGGGACGACGTCGGAGTCGAGGAACGCGACGAGCGCGCCGGTCGACGCCGCGGCGCCCGTGTTGCGCGCGGCGGCGGGCCCGCGGGAGACGTCGTGGCGCACGACGCGCGCTCGCCCGGCGGCAGCGACGCGCTCGGTGGCGGCGGGGTCGGCGGAGCCGTCGTCGACGACCACGATCTCGCCCACCCCGGACAGTGCCCCGAGCAGCCGCGCCAGCTCCCGGGGCCGGTCGCGCACGGGCACGACGACCGACACGGCCGCGGCGTCCGGGGCGTCGGGGTGGCCGGGCTCCGGGTGCGCGACGCCGGCGTCGGTGAGCAGGCGCGCGAGGGCTGCGGACGTCGCGTCGGTGACGGTCAGCCGCGCGTCGGCGGGAATCCCCGACGGGCCCGCGAGCCGCCGGTGGGCGGCCGCCGACAGGCGCAGCACGCGCGGCGGCGACCCGCCGACCAGCGTGCGCCCGCCGTCGACGCGCAGCACGCGGCGGTCGAGGACGACGGTCCAGCCCGAGGGCGGGCGCGACGCTCGGGCGGGGGCGGCGACGGGTGCGGTGGCGATGGCGGGCGAGTCTAGGCAGCGCCGTCACGCCGGTCAGCGACCGAGGACACGTCTCACGTCGTCGTCGGTGAGCTGGTCGAAGTCGTCGTAGAGGTCGCCCACGGCACGGAAGTCGTCCGGCACGAGCACCGCGACCAGGGCGTCGCGCCACCCCGCCAGTCGCTCCAGGGAGGGCGGCGACGCCACGGGCACCCCGAGCAGCAGGCGCGCGGGCCCGGCGGCGGCGATCGCCCCGAGGGCCGCCAGCACCGTCATCCCGGTCGCGATCCCGTCGTCGACGAGCACGACGTCGCGCCCCGGGACCCGGTCGCGCCACCCCGCGCCGTAGGCCTCCTCCCGGCGGGCGGCCTCGGCGCGTTCGGTGTCGACGACGTCGGCGAGCGCGTCCGGGATGAGGCCGGCGGTGCGCAGCGCCCGGTCGAACCACACCGGCTCGCCGTCGACCGCCACGGCGCCGAGCCCCGCCTCGGGACGCCCGGGTGCGGTGATCTTGCGAGCGACGCCCACGTCGACCTCGGCCCCGGGCAGGACCGCCGCGGCGGCGACGGCGACCGGCACCCCGCCCCGTGCCAGCCCGACGACCAGCGGGCGCTCGAGGCCCGCGCTCGCCATCCGCTCGCCCACGGCGCGGCCGGCGGCGGCGCGGTCGGCGAACGGACGCATCGCGGCAGCCTAGGTCGCGCCCACGATCGACTTGGTGATCTGGCTCAGCGCGACGGGCCGGTCGGGCCCGTCCTCGATGCTCGCGGTGACGCTGACGAAGGCGAGCTCGCGGGCCCGCTTGGCCAGCTTCCCGACCACGCGGACCCGTCGGCCCACCGCCGCGGGGCGCAGGTACTGCGTCGCGATCTGGTGGGTGACCGCGTGCTGTGCCGGCGTCAGCGTGGGCAACACGGCGAGGTACCCGGCGAGCTCGATCGCGGCACCGAGCGCGGCGGAGTGGGCGGTGGCGGCAGGGGTGGCGGCGATCCCCGCCACGGGGAGCACGACGCCGTCGAGCGGGGCGTACGGGTCGACGAACTCGACGCCCAGCGCGTCGGGGAGCGCCACCGCGAGCGCGGCCTCGGCGCGGGCCAGGAGATCGTCGCCGGCGAGCAGTCCGGTCATGCCACCCGAGTGTCCGCCGGGCCCGTGAACGACGTGAGGACGGCCGTCGTCGTCGGGCCGAACCCGTCGGCTCCTTCGGGGACGATCAGGACATGTCGCCGCCGTCGCTGTTCCTCGACCACGCGACCGGCGCGGTCGACCGGCTCGCCGAGGCGGTGGTGCACCGGCTCAGGTGAGGCGACCCGTCGTCTCGTCGACGGCCCAACGCTCCACCGCCGTCACCAGCCCGGCGACCATCACCGACACCGTCTCCGCGCCCTCGGCCCCGCTCGCGCCTGCGGGGTCACCGAGCACGCCGTTCGGGCTCACGTCGCGCACCGAGCCGGCCGCGATGACGGGCATGAGATCGCGCAGCGGCGCGGTGTTGCCGGGCTCCGCGAGATCGTCGCGGACGGCGTCCGGGGCGAGCGCGAGCATCACCGACGTCTCGTGGCGCCCGGCGTGGGCGTCGGCGCCGGGGAGCCCGCACGGGAACCAGGCGACGTCGCGGCCCTCCGAGCGCACCATCGGCACCGCGACGCGCAGCGCAGCGACGTTGCCGCCGTGCCCGTTGACGAGCACGAGCCGGCGCGCGAAGCGGCACGCCGAGCGGCCGAGCTCGACGATCACGGCAGCGAGGGTCTCGGTGCCGATGGAGACGGTGCCGGGGAAGCCCTCGTGCTCCCCGGAGGCGCCGTAGGGCAGGGCGGGCGCGGACGGGAGGCCGCTCCGCGCGGCGACGGTGGCGGCGACGGTGGTGTCGGTGCCCAGCGGCAGGTGCGGGCCGTGCTGCTCGGTGGCCCCGAGCGGCACGAGCAGCACCGGCACATCCTCGCACTCCACCCACCGCGCGTCCCCGAGCTGCACGCGCCCGAGCCTAGGTGCACGCCACTCCCACACCGTGTCCGGCTGCCGTGCCCTCGCGGACGGCGGCGTCGATGCCGCGGGGGGCGACGCAGTCGCCGACCCGGACGACGGGGACGTCCGTGACCAGCGACGGGACCACCGGCGTCGGCGGGCCCGCGGACACCACCCAGTCGGCGGGCCACGGGGTCACGACCCCCCTGAGGTGCTCGAGCACGTCCACCACCAGCCCCTCACGCGCCGCGAGCACCACGCGGTCGGTGTGCTCGGCGATCCCCACCTCGGCGGCCCGGCGGCGCCAGCGCTCGCGGTCGAGGGTCGCGGTGAGGTCGCCGGCCGCGACGAGCGCCGGGGTCAGCGTCGCCACGTCGGCACCCCGGCGCGCCAGCAGCTCCGCGGTCGACGTCGCCGCGTGCCCGCGCCCGGCGTCGACGACGAGCACGCGCCCGCTCGGCGCCGCCCGGCCGGCGAGGACGTCGGTGACGTCGACGACCCGCTCGAGCCCGCCCGCCCAGGACGGGAGCGCCGGGGTGGCCCCGGTCGCGAGCACCACGGCGTCGACACCCTCGACCGACGTGATCTCCGTGCGCAGCGCGACGCGGACCCCGAGATCGCGCGCCTCGTGCGCCAGGTCCGCGACGAGGTTCGCCAGCTCCCGGCGCTCGGGTGCCCGGGACGCGAGCGCGAGCTGCCCGCCGAGGACGTCGCTGCGCTCGGCGAGCGTGACCGCGTGCCCGGAGCGTGCCGCCGCGACCGCCGCCGCCAGCCCTGCGGGCCCGCCGCCGACCACCAGGACGCGCGCGAACGGGGACGTGGCGCGCGGAGAAGCAGCGAAACGAGGGGAGCACGCCGAGAGGACGTTCGCTGCCTCGAAGCCCGCACCAGGGTTCACCGCGCACCCCAGACGCTGGTTGAGCCCCACGCGCGCGATGCACTCCTGGTTGCAGCCGATGCACCGGCGCACGCGCTCACCGCGCAACGCCTTGCCGGCGAACCCCGGGTCGGCGATCTGTCCGCGCACGACGCCGACGAGGTCGCACGCCCCCGACGCGACGGCCGCACGGGCGTGCGACGGCGTCGTGAAGCGCCCGACGCCGATCACCGGCAGCGACACGGCCGCCCGCACCGCCGCCGGCACGTGCGCGGCGTAGCCCGCGGGGACGCCCATCGGCGGTTCGATCAGCGGCAGGGTCCGGGTGGCGACGCCGACGGCGGTGTTCACGTAGTCGACGTGCGGCTCCACCGCCACGGCCACCCGCACCGCGTCCTCCGTGCCCAGCCCGCCGGGCAGACCCTCGTCGCCCTGCACCCGCACGCCGAGCACGCGGTCCGGTCCGAGCGCGGCGCGCACGGCCTCGAGCACCGCGAGCAGGAACGGCAGCGCCCGCGGCGACCGTGACGAGAACAGCTGCCGGATCAGCGACGCCTGCGAGCACTGGATCTCGACGCCGTCGAGCCCGCCCGCCGCCACGTGCGCGCCCACCCGTCCGAAGCCCTCGACCAGCCGCGACCAGTCGGCGACGGGCCGCGGCACCTCCCGGAACATCGGGTCGGGCTGGTCGTCCGCGCCGTCCACCGGCGCCCGGGAGTAGATCGACGACGACTGCCCACCGTTGTGCCCGACCTGCGCGAGCACCAGCGCGCCGTGCTCGTGCACCGCGTCCGCGATCGCCCGGTACCCCGGGACGACCGCGGGGTCGGTGCCGTCGACGAGCTTCTCGTAGGGCCGGTCGGCGGGGTCCGCGGACTGCTCCTCGGTGATCACCAGCCCGGCACCGCCCGCGGCCCGCGCGCCGTAGTACGCCGCGTGCTGGGCGGTCGGGCGCCGCGCCACCGCCGCGTTCGTCAGGTGCGCGGGGAAGACGATCCGGTTCCGCGCGACGAGGGGTCCGAGCCGGACGGGGTCGCCGAGATCGCTCACGCCAGCAGCTCCCGCGCCGCCGCACGGCCTTCACGGATCGCTTCGGCCACGGTCCGCGGCGCCACCGCGTCCCCGACGACCACCAGCCCGGACCGAGCCGGCACCGACGGCGCCCGCCGCGGTCCGGCGTCGACGAGCACGGCGGCGGGCAGCGTCGACACCGCGCCGGTCACAGCGTCCTCGACGGTCACGACACCGCCGGCGAAGGACCTCACCGACGCCTCGGTCACCCGCCGCACGCCGGCCCGCGCGAGACGCGCCTGGGCGTCGACGAGGTCACCGGTGCGCGCCAGCCCCGGCCCGACGAGCAGGCCCGGCGCCACGATCGCCACCTCGCGTCCCTCGGCCGCGAGCCGCTCCGCGAACGCGACCGCCGCCCCGTCACCCGGCGGGTCGTCGACGACCACCGGCCCGGCCGGCAGGCCGTCGCGCAGCGCCGCGACGATCGGCGTCCCGAGGCCCGGCCGGTCGACACCCCCGCACGCCAGGACGACCCGCCCCGCCGCCGCGACGAGATCCCGGGGGCTTTCCTGGCGTCCACCGTCGGCGTGGCCCCTCTCGGCGTGCTCGTCTGATCGCAGGAACGCCCCGCGCCCCGCGAGCCCCGACATCGGGCCGGCGGCGACGCCCAGGGAGATCGGCACGCCCAGGGAGATCGGCACGCCCAGCGCCTCGAGCTGGGAGACGTACCAGTCGACCAGCCGCGCGAACCGCTCCCGTCCGGGCAGGCCGGCCACCAGGGGCAACAGTCCGCCCGGTGCCGAGGAACTCTCCACCACCCGCACCGGGCAGCCCGCCCGCGCCAGCGTCCGCGCCGCCTCCAGACCCGCCGGCCCCGCCCCGATCACGAGCACGGGCTCCACGGACCGCCCGATCACCCGCTCGGGCACCTCGGGCACCTCGGGCACCTCGGGTGCCGCGACCGTGCACGAGATCCGCGGGTTGCGGACGTCGCGCACCCGGCACTGCTGGTTGGTGAGCACGCACGGCCGCGGCGCGACACCGGCGCGGACCTGCGCCACGAGATCGGCGTCCGCGAGCTGGGCGCGGGTCATCTCGACGAGGTCGGCGTCCCCGGACGCCACAGCGTCCGAAGCGCGATCCACGTCCACGACACTCCCCGCCAGCACCGTCGCCACCCCCGCCACGCGGACGGCAGCGCACGCACCACGCAGGAACCCGGACGACGTGTGCGCGTCCGGCCGCGTCGCGCCGACCGTCAGCGCCGAACCCCGCACGGGCACGACGAGGTCGACGAAGGAGCTCACCCGCGACAGCGCGGACCGCGCGGACGCCGGTGTGATCCCCGCCCACGGCGCCATCTCGTCCACCGTCAGCCGCAGGCCCACCACGGCGTCCGGCCCGACCGCCTCGCGCACCGTGGCGAGCACCTCGACCAGCAGCAACGCCCGGTCCGCGCCGTAGGCGTCGTCGCGGTGGTTCGTCAGCCCGGACAGGAACTGCCGCAGCAGCGCGTGCTGGCCCGCCTGGATCTCCACCCCGTCGCACCCGGCGTCGACCGCGGCCGCGGCAGCCGACGCGAACCCGGCCGCGACCGCAGCGATCCCGGCCGACGACAGGACCGCCGGCACCTCCCCGCTCGCCGGGTCCGGCACCGCCGACGGCGCCCACAGCGGCCCGCGCGTGTAGCCCGACGAGCCCTGCCCGCCCGTGTGGCCCAGCCCGGCGAGCACGAGCGTCCCGTACGGCCGGCAGGCCTCGGTGACCGCGGACCAGCCGACGGAGCAGAGGGACGCCAACGGCGCGTCCTCGTACGGATGGTCCTCGGCGACGACGGAGGCGACCTCGGTGACGACGACGCCCGCGCCGCCGCCCGCGCGGGCCCGGTAGTGGGCGACGTGGTCGTCACTCAGGGCGCGGGGGTGGTGCGGATCCGCGAGGTGCGTGACGTGCGGACCGAACAGCACCCGGCTCGGCGCCGTGCGCCGGCCGAGCACGATCTCCTCGCCCAGCACCCGCGGCACGGTAGTCGCGGCCCCGGACGGCGGGGCGCCAGGCGTCTAGATTGTCCGGTATGAACGGAGGCGACACCACCGGTCGGCGATCCGACGATCGCGCGACGGAGGAGAGCGGGCGTCCGTCGCCTCGACCGGAGAACCTGAGGGCGGGCGACTCCGACCGCGAGGCCGTCGCCGAGATACTCCGCACCGCGCTGGGCGAGGGCCGCCTGGAGCTCTCCGAGGTCGACGAGCGCCTCGCCCAGGTCTACGCCGCCAAGACCTACGCCGAGCTCGAGCCCCTCGTCGCCGACCTGCCGGCCACACTGCCGTGGCAACACCACCCGGCGAGAAGGCCCGCCGACGACCAGCCGCTGCACATCACCGCCGGCTGGTCGAGCGAGAAGCGCACCGGCGCCTGGCGGGTGCCGTCACGGATCATCGCCGAGGCCTCGATGTCGGACGTCAAGCTGGACTTCCGCGAGGTCACCACGTCGCCGCCGCGCATCGATCTCGAGATCAAGGGCGGGATGGGCAGCGTCGTGCTCGTGCTGCCCGAGGGCTGGTCGGTCGACACCGACGAGCTGCGATCGGCCTGGGGCACGGTGAAGAACCGCCACCACGCCGAGGCCGCACCGGGCCGTCCGACGATCCTCGTGACCGGGTCGATCGGGATGGGCACGTTCAAGACGCGCGGGCCGTACTTCTACGAGTAGATCCCCGACGTGAGCAGCGCCGTGGTGGCTGGAGACGCTCGCGGCGGCGGCGGGTGCGCGGGCGGCCGGGTGGGGGTCCCGCGCCTGAATCGGCGGGTCCGCCCCGCGCCGGGTCGGGTCTTCCCTACTCCTCCTCCGGCTCCCGGCGAGCACGCTGATCATCACCACAGCAGGAGCCCGCCGGAGGAGACGACGATGACCTACCAGCTCGGTGTCGACCTCGGCGCCACCATCACCACCGCCGCCGTCCACCGCGCCCCCTGGGCCGGGGTCGTCCCCCTCGGCGAGCACAGCGCCGCGATGCCGTCGGTCCTGCTGTGGCCGGCCGAGGGCGCGCCGCTGGTCGGCGACGCCGCCGTCGCGCGGGCCGATGCCGAGCCCGGCCGGGTCGCCCGGGGCATCCGCCCGCGGCTGACCGACCCGCACCCGTTCCTCCTCGACGGCTCCCCGTTCGCGGCGGGCGCGCTGCTCGGCGTCCTGTTGCGGCGGGTCGTCGACGTCGTCGCCGAGCGCGAGGGCGGCGCGCCCGAGGGCGTCGTGCTCACGCACCCCGCCACCTGGGGTCCCGCGGAGCTCGAGGCGTTCGGCGCCGTCGCCGCGTCCCTCGGGCTGGGGCAGGTCGGGTTCGTGTCCACCGCCGAGGCGGCCGCGACCGAGCACGCCGCCGGGCGCAGGCTCGCCGACGGCGTGACCGTCGCCGTCGTCGAGCTCGGCGTCGGCGGCGTCGACGCCGCCGTGCTGCGACACCGGGCGGGGAGGTTCACCGTCATCGGCACGCCCGAGGCCAGGTCGCACGAGGGGGACGCGGAGCCGGACGACCGGGTGACCGCCGACCTCCTGCGGCGCACCCTCGTGAGCGCGCAGGTCGCGCCCGCCGACCTCCACAGCGTGCTGCTCGTGGGTCGCTCGACCCGGCTGGGGTCGGCCGCCGCGGCCCTCGGCGGCGAGATCGGGCGCGCCGTCACGACCGGCGTGGAGCCCGAGCACGCCGTCGCCGTCGGCGCGGCGATGGTCGCCGGGCAGCGCACCGTCACCGACGTCATGACCGGCATGGCGTCCTTCACACCGAGCCCGGCGACCCCCCGACCGTCCCGCCCTGCCCCGTCCGCTGCGCACGACCCCGCCACCGGCCCCGTGGGTCCGCCGGTGTCCGGGCCGGTCTCCGGGCCGGTGTCCGTCCCGCTCGCCGCCCCGTCGCTCGCCCCCCGCCCGGCTCCCTCGGCCCCCTCGGCCCGGCGGTCCCGACGGTCCCGGCGCCACGGCCTGGCGATCGCCCTCGCCGTCGGCGCGATCGCGCTCGGCGCGCTGGGGGGCGGCGCGATCGCGCTGTTCGGGGCCGTGGCCCCGGCGGCAGCCGAGTCGCCCGCGGTCGCCCCGCCGGCCCCGCCCGTCGCCGTCGCCGTCGCGGCGACCACCACGACCGCGCCCGCGGCCCCGTCGACCGCCGCCGTCACCAGCCCGTCCACCCGATCCGCCGCCACCGAGCGGGCCACCCCGCGCACCCGCGAGACCACCCGCGCCGCGCGCCCGAGCTCGGGCTCGGGCTCGGCGGGCTCCTCGGACCGCCGGCCGGACAGCTCGAGCAGCAGCGGCTCGCACCACGACGACGACACCGGCCACGACGACCCGGACCACGACGGCGACACCGGCACCACCCCCGGCGGCGACACCGGCCAGACCCCCGGCGGCACCGACACCACGCCCGGGACCAACCACACCTGGTGAGGCCGGCGGTGTCCGGTGGGCCGTCACTGTCTGATGACCCGTCAGAAGGCGCGGACGCGGGGGGTGCGGACGAGGGCGGTGCCCAGTTCGGCCGCGGTCAGCGGGGTCGGCGCATCGAAGGCCTCGCGCACGATCGCCGCGCCGGTGAGGTCGTGGTCGGCGGTGTAGCCGTTGGTCACGACGACCGTCGCGAGCCCGGCCGCCAGCGCCGCCGCGAGCCCCGGGCCCGAGTCCTCGACCGCGACGGTCCGCGCGGCGTCCGCGTCGAGGCGGGCGAGCGCGAGCCGGTAGGCCTCCGGATCGGGCTTGAGCGCCGCCACGTCGTCCCCGCACACGACGACCTCGGCCGTGCCCTCCCCGAGCAGGTGCCCGAGCAGCGGCTCCACCCACGCCCGGCGGCCCGTCGTCGCCACCGCGATCCGGACGCCGTGGGCACGCAGCTCGTCGACGAGCGCCGGCAGCCCCGGACGCGGACCGATCTCGCCGCGGCGCACGACGTCGAGGAACAGGGAGGTCTTCGTCCGGTGCACCTCGCCGGCGATCTCGTCGGCGTCGTCGAGACCCCGCTCCCGCAACGCGGCCGCCACCCGCCGCCGCCCGCCCGTGATCGCGAGCAGCTCGCCGTAGCGCTCGACGTCCCAGCACAGGTCGAGACGGTGCACCGCGAACGCGTCGTTGAACGCGATCCGGTGCCCGTCGCGCTCGGTGTCGGCGAGGGTGCCGTCGACGTCGAAGACCACGGCGTCCGGGAGACGCGTCACCGCGCGGCGTCCGTCAGGTGGTAGAGCAGCAGGAGCTGGGCGATCGCGAGCGGTTCGCTGCGCGCGTCGCCGAGGCGTCCGAGACCGTCGGGGGTCTCGGTGTCGGGCGTGCCCAGCGAGGTCCAGATCGCCTTCTCCACCGCGAGGCTCTCCTCACGCGGCACGTAGCCGTGGACGTGCAGCGACTCCACGGGCCGCCCGTCGGGGTCGCGCTCGAGCTTGAGGTGCATCGCCCGCGACAGCCCGGGCTGCAGCGCCTCGGTGAGGTCGGGGTGGTCGATCGTCGGGCGCATCATCATCGTCGCCGACAGCGGCGTGTCCGGCGGGTCGTCGCGCCCGGCGATCGGCGCGAACCGCACGACGAGGTCGGCGTTGGCGCGCTGGGGGCGGATGTAGGCCTCGGACTCGGGCTCGCGACGCTGCAGCTCGGCGAGCACCTTCTCCTCGGTGTAGCCGCGCTTGCTCGTGTCGCGCGCGACCTTCCACCCGCGGCGGATCTCCTCGGGCGGGTCGAGGAAGACGGTGACGTCGAAGCAGGCCCGCGAGAGCTTGCTCCACAGCGGGAAGAGGCCCTCGACGATGACGAACTCGGCGGGCTCGACCAGCTCGGGGCGCACGAGCTGCCCGGAGCCGTGGTCGTAGACCGGCTTGAGCACCGGCGAACCCGTCGCGAGCAGCTGCAGGTGCTGCTCCATGATCTCGAGGTGGTTGCAGTCGGGGTGGAGCGCGGTGAACGGCAGCTCCTTGCGCTCCTCCCGGTCGTAGGCGTGGTAGTCGTCGGTGCACAGCGACACGCACCGTTCGGGCCCGAGGGCCTCCACCAACCCCTTGGTCATCGTCGTCTTGCCGGCGGCGCTGTCCCCGGCGATCGCGAGCATCACCGGACGGCGCGACGGCGGCGAGCCGCCGGCGCGCCGGATACGCAGGGACTTGTCGGGCACGAGGTCTCCCTTCCTCGACGGCGACGCTAGGCAGCGCGCAGCGGTCGCGACTCCCCCGTCACGGGGGGTGTCGCGGGGGAGACGGAGCCTGCGGGCTCGACCGCGGAGACGGGGGACGGCTCTAGGGTGGGCGGAATGACCGGGGTCACTCCGCTGCGCGTGGTCCTCGTCGACGACCACGAGATGGTGGTGGCCGGGCTCAAGGCGATGCTCGCGCCGTTCGCCGGCCGGGTCCGGGTCGTGGGCAGCGCCCACAGCGCCCGCGAGGCCCTCGACGTCGCCGTGTCGCTGGCCCCCGACATCGTGCTCTGCGATGTGCGCCTGCGCGGCGACAGCGGCCTCGACCTGTGCCGCAGCCTCGCCGAGCGCGCCCCCGGCCAGAAGGTCGTGCTGCTCTCGGTCTACGACGACGAGCAGTACCTCTACCAGGCGTTACGCGCCGGCGCGGCCGGCTACCTACTCAAGCACATCGGCGGCGAGGAGCTCGTGCGCCACCTGGAGCTCGCGGCGTCGGGCACCACGGTCGTCGACGCGACGATGGCCGGCCGCGCGGCGGCGTCGGCGGCCCGCCTCGAGCGCGACGAGTTCTGGCCGGGCGCGCACCTCGGGCTGACCCAGCGTGAGAGCGAGGTGCTCGCGCTGCTCGTCGCCGGGCACAGCAACCGGGCGATCGCGAGCCAGCTCGTCATCGGCGACGAGACCGTGAAGAGCCACGTGCGGGCGCTGCTGCGCAAGCTCGACGTGCCCGACCGGACGGCCGCCGTGGCCGCCGCGCTGCGGGAGGGGGTCTTCCGATGACGCCGGGACACGGAGCGACGCGGGAGCTGGACCCGTGACGAGGGGTCTCGGGCTCGCCGACCCGGAACGCGAGAACGCCGTCCTGCTCGCGATCATCGAGGCCGCCACGAGCGGTCCGGGCGTCGAGCCGCTCGCCGCCGCCGTCGCGCGCGTGATCACCGAGGCGACGGCCACCGATGTCTGTTTCGTGCACGTCCTCGACGACACCGAGCCCTCGCTGACCCTCGCGGGCGCGACGCCGCCGTTCGACGCCCAGGTCGGCGCGGTGCGGCTGCCGCTCGGCACGGGCGTGACGGGCTGGGTCGCGAGCCACCGCGAGCCCGTCGTGATCCCCGCCCAGAAGCAGGACGACCCGCGCTACGTCGCGATCCCCGAGCTGCGCGGCGAGCAGTACACGTCGATGGTGTCGGTGCCGATGGAGAGCGAGCCGGCCGGTCTGGTCGGGGTGCTCAACGTGCACACCGTCGCGCGCCGGGAGTTCGACGACCGCGACGTCCGGGTGCTGCGCACGATCGGGCGGCTGGTCGCGGGCGCGGTCCACCAGGCCCGGATGCACCGGCGGCTCGCGGCCCGCGAGGAGGCGCACGGGCGGTTCGCGGAGCAGATGGTGGCCGCGCAGGAGGTCGAGCGGCGGCGGCTGGCGCGGGATATCCACGACGGCATCTCCCAGCGCCTGGTGACGCTGTCGTTCCACCTCGACGCCGTGCGCACGTTCCTGGACCGGGCCGAGGCGGCGGCCGCGCGGACGGACCTCACCACCGCCTGCGACCTCGTCCTCACCACGCTCGACGAGGCCCGCGCGGCGATCGGGGCGCTGCGCCCGCCAGTCCTCGACGACCTCGGGCTCGCCGGCGCCCTCGCCGCCCTCGCGCGCGGGCTGCCCGACGTGCACGTCGTGCTCGACCTCGACGACCGCCGGCTGCCCGAGCACGTCGAGGTGGCGCTGTACCGGATCGCCCAGGAGACCCTGCAGAACGTCCTCAAGCACGCCGGGGCCGACGAGGTCGAGGTGCGCCTCGGCGTCGCCGAGGACGGTGCGCACCTGGTGCTCGCCGACGACGGTGTCGGGTTCGACCCGGCGACCGGGAGCCGCGGCTACGGCCTGGCCTCGGTGCGCGAGCGCGCGGAGCTGGTCGGCGGCACGGTGCGGGTGACCTCGCGGCCGGGCACCGGGACCACGGTCACCGTCACCGTCCCCCTCGACACCGCGCCGAACAACGAAGGGTCCGCCGAGAACACGTGAGTGTCCTGCGCACGGCCGGCCCGCACCCCCTCGGACCTCGGGATCAGGCGGCGACGGCGCGCTCCACCTCGCGGCGCAGGGCGGCCCGCCCCGCGTCCTGCGCGGCCGGGTCGCCGCGCCACGCGAGCAGCGCCGGCGACACGAGCGCCCGGCCGAACGAGAACGTCAGTGGCCACGGTCCGCCGCGGCGGCGGATCGCGGCGAGGTTCGCCGCGGCGATCGCCGAGGGCTGGCCGCCGGAGAGGAACGCGACGCCCGCGAGCTCGTCGGGCATCGTGGCGCGCAGGGTGTCGACGGTGGCGCGCGCGACCTCGTCGGGGCCCGCCGTCTGCCGCGCGCCCTCGCCCGCGGTGACCATGTTCGGCTTGAGCACCATCGCCGCCGGGTCGACGCCGGCGCGGTCCAGGGCGCGGGACAGTGTCGCGAGCATCCGGGCGGTCGCGGCCGCGCAGACCTCGATGCGGTGCCCGCCGGCGCTGAGGATCTCGGGCTCGACGACGGGCACCAGGCCGCCGGCCTGGCAGGTGCGCGCGTAGGACGCGAGGGCGTCGGCACCTGCCTCGAGGGCGCGGCTCGACGGGCGGCCGGCGCCGAGCGGCAGCACCGCGCGCCACTTCGCGAACGTCGCGCCGAGCGCGACGTACTCCGCGACCCGGGCGGCGAGGCCGTCGAGTCCCTCGGTCAGCGTCTCGCCGTCCTCGCCACCGTCCAGCGGCACGGTGCCGGTGTCGACCTTGATGCCGGTCCGGATCCCGGCCTCGGTGAGCGCGGCGGGGAACGGGCGCCCGTCGGCGAGGTGCTGGCGCAGCGTCTCGTCGCAGAGGATGACCCCGCTGATTCCGTCGGCGAGACCCTCCCCGCTCAGGAGCAGCTCGCGGTAGGCGCGGCGGTGCTCCTCGCTCGGCGCGACGCCGACGTCCTCGAGGCGCCGCGACATCGTCCGCGGGCTCTCGTCGGCGGCGAGGATCCCGCGCCCGCCGGAGACGAGGCGCGTCGCGGTGGCGCGGAGATCGTCGGTGGTGGTCTCGGTGCTCGTGCTCGTCGTCGTGGCGGTCGTGATCACGGCGGTCTCCTCGGCGTTCGGGTGACCCCGACGCTAGGTACCCGGTGGCGCCCCGGCGTCCCCTGCGCGGTGGAGCGGGCGGGGGACCTGTCAGCGGCGTGCCGCCGCTGACGCCGAGTGTCCGTAACGCCACGCGCTCGATCCGGAAGCTTCGGCGGTCCGTGGGTCGGCGGCGGGCCCGGACCGTGGCCCGACCCGACGTGGGGAGTACGCCCCGGGCCACCACCACGGCAGCCGCCACCACCACGGCAGGTGGTCGGGCTCCGGGTCGTGGAGGCCGCGACTCCGGGTCTCCGGCTCCTCGACCGGTTCGTCGGACTGTCTCAGCCCTCGCGGAGCACCCGCAACGTCGGCCGCGACACCGGCGCGTCCTCGACCCGGTCGACGTCGTGGACCAGCCGCAGCACCGGTCCGCGCGAGTCCACGGGCGCGGCGCCCTCCTCGATCACCGTCAGGGCCTCGACGAGACAGTGCAGCAGCGCTTCCCGCGGCACGGAGCGGGAGATCCACACCTGCCGGGAGTCCACGTCGGCGACCCACGCCGTCCTCCCGTCGAGCGGGACCCAGTAGACGCTGACGCCCGCGTCCGCGAGCAGCGGCAGGGCGGCGAGGGCTTCGGGCTCGGGCGCGGACGGTGAGGACCCGGTCATGCTCGGCCCAACGAGCAGATCATGGAACCGGATCGGAAGTGGGTACGTCCGGCCTGATCTGTCTGCGCAGGCGACCGAACGTCTTCCGCGAATCGGAGTCAGGTCGCGACCGGGGACGCCGCCGGGAGCGGCGCGAGGATCGGGCGCACGATCCCCGCGTACTCGTGCAGGTGCGTGGCCCGCG
This sequence comes from Actinomycetospora sp. 2LY8.5, assembly GCF_057180585.1. Classification (NCBI taxonomy): domain Bacteria; kingdom Bacillati; phylum Actinomycetota; class Actinomycetes; order Pseudonocardiales; family Pseudonocardiaceae; genus Actinomycetospora; species Actinomycetospora sp. 2LY8.5. The sequence continues at coordinate 8,819 of NZ_JBXUHE010000014.1, read as the reverse complement.
GGAGGTGCGTCCCCGGGCGGCTCGACCAGCGGCGCGCCCAGCCCCTCGGCGACCCACCGCGCCGCCCCGGCCATGCAGTGCAGGTTCGCGACCGGCGGGAACTGCGTACGGGCCGAGGTCACCCCGGTACCGCGAGGATCGCCCGCGGCACCGGGGGAGAATTCAGCCGACGCGAATACCGGCGGGCAGGCGCGTGCCCTCACCGGCGAGCGGGTCGGAGTCGCAGGCGCGGTCCGGACGCCGCACCGACAGGGTCAGCGGCACCGGTCCGGTTCCACCGGTCGAACCCCGCTGCGCCCCGCCTCCCGCGCTCTTGCGCGGACCCCGCGTCGTCCTGTGCGAGTGGTCGAGCGACGGCTTGGGGACGACCCGCTGAAGATCACTGCCCATCTCCAGCTTCGCCAGCTCGCGCTCGCCGTTGCCGAGCACGCACTCGGGGTCGGGACCGTCGAGCGGCAGGCCGGTGAAGAACTTGGCCGCCATGCAGCCGCCCTGGCAGGCGTCGTAGTGCGAGCACTGGGTGCACGCCCCACCCGACTGCGGCCCGCGCAGCTCGGCGAACAGCTCGCTGTCCTGCCACACCGTCCTGAACCCGCCCTCGGACCGGACGTTGCCGGCGAGGAACTGGTCGTGGATGGCGAACGGGCAGGCGTAGACGTCGCCGACCGGGTCGATCAGGCACACCACGCGCCCGGCACCGCACAGGTTGAGCCCGGGCAGCTCCTCGCCGAACGCGGAGAGGTGGAAGAACGAGTCACCGGTGAGGACGTCCTCGCCACGCGCGACGAGCCAGTCGTAGAGCTGGCGCTGCTGCTCGCGGGTCGGGTGCAGCTCGTCCCACGAGTCCGCGCCGCGGCCGCTGGGACGGAAGCGGGTGATGCGCAGCTGGGCGCCGTACCTGTCGGCGATCGCCTTGAAGTCGTCGAGCTGGTCGACGTTGTGGCGGGTCACGACGACGCTGATCTTGAACTGGCCGAAACCCGCCTCGTGCAGGTTCTCCATCGCCCGGATCGCGGTGTCGTACGAGCCGGGGCCGCGGACGTGGTCGTTGACCTCGGCCGTCGCGCCGTCGAGGGAGATCTGGACGTCGACGTAGTCGGTCGCCGCCAGCTGCTGCGCGCGCGCCTTGTCGAGCTTGACGCCGTTCGTGGAGAACTTGACGCCGACGTCGTGGGCGATCGCGTAGTCCAGCAGCTCCCAGAAGTCGCTGCGGACCGTCGGCTCGCCGCCGCCGATGTTGACGTAGAAGACCTGCATGCGCTGCAGCTCGTCGATGACCGCCTTGCACTCCTCGGTGGAGAGCTCATCGGGGTCGCGGCGCCCGGAGCTGGACAGGCAGTGGACGCACGACAGGTTGCAGGCGTAGGTGAGCTCCCAGGTCAGACAGATCGGGGAGTTCAGGCCTTCGACGAAGTGGTCGACGAGCTTCATGAGGTGGCGTCCCCCTCGGTGGTGGCGCGGGGCTGGATCGTGCCCGCCTGCGCGAGGCCGGCGAGGGCCTTCAGGTACTGGTCCCGCTGGTGTGCTGGAACCCCGGCCGCCTCGAGGGCGCCGTGGACGTCGGGGTGGTCGGCGAGCGACTCGACGACCTCGACCAGGAGCCGGGTCTTGAGGAACGAGAGCCGCCGGGTGTGGAAGTCGTACACGAGGGCGCCGAAGGTCTCCGGGCGCACCGACACCGATCCGGAGATCCGGTAGGGCGCGTCGGGCGAGAACCCGTCGACGCCGGCGGGGATGGCACCGCGGTGCATGCCCTGCGGTCCCGCCCCCGCCGCCGTCGTCGGCATCAGTAGACGCCGCACATACCGTCGATCGAGACCTCTTCGACGAGGGTCTCCTCGACCAGCTCCTGCTCCTCCATCGCGTCCTCCTCACCAGTGGCGCCTCGGGCCGGGGGGAACGCTAAGCGGCACTCGGTGCCACCACCAGGCCCGGACCGGGTGGGAAACACCCCTCCGGACAGGGGGGACGACGCGCCCCTCCCCGTGGTAGAGGATGGGCACGTGGTGACGACGAGGAGCGCGCGCCGGGTGCCGGTCGCCCAGCGCCTCGAGCACGTCGCCCTGGAGTTGTTCGCGTCGCAGGGGTTCGACGAGACGACCGTCGACGAGCTCGCCGTGGCCGGTGGCGTCGGCCGGCGGACGTTCTTCCGGTACTTCCCCACCAAGCTCGACGTCGTGCTCGGCGAGCTGGACGACGGACTCGCCGCGCTGGTCGCGGTGCTCGCCGACGAGCCGGGCGACGACCCGGTGGCCGCCGCGCGCGCCGCCTTCCTCGCCGTGAACCGCTACGCCGACGCCGAGCTGCCCGCACTGCGCCGACGCCTCGGGCTCATCGAGGAGGTGCCCGAGCTCGCCGCGCGGGCTGCGGTCCGCTACCGCGACTGGGAGCAGGCCCTCGCCGCCGACGCCGCGCGCCGGTGGGGCACCCACGCGTCGTCGTTGGGCGCGCAGGTGTTCGGGCGATCGGTCGTGGCGTCGATGCGCGCGGTCTTCAGCGCCTGGCACGTGCGGCCCGAGGCGAATGCCGAGGCGCTCGGCGCTCTGGTCGAGGAGGCGTTCGACGCCCTGTCGCGGGGGTTCGCGCCGCGGTGAGCCGAGCTGCCGACGACCTCATCGACCTCGACCCCGCCTCGACCGACCCGCCCTACGAGCAGCTGCGCGCCCGGGTCACCGAGCTCGCCCGCACCGGCGCGCTGGCCCCGCACACCCGCCTGCCCGCCGTGCGGCGCCTCGCCGGCGACCTGAACCTCGCGCCCGGCACCGTCGCCCGCGCCTACCGCGAGCTCGAGGCCGCCGGCGTCGTCGAGACCCGTGGGCGCCTCGGCACGTTCGTCGTCGGCGCCGGCACCGCCGCCGACCCGGCCCGCGAGCTCGCCGCCGAGTACGCCCGCCGCGTCACGGCGCTCGGCGTCTCCCGTGAACGCGCCCTCGACCTCGCCCGCGCGGCCCTCGCCGACACCTAGCAAGCCATGGTCGCGATCCCGGTGACGAGACGTCGCTGATCCGCGTGCGTTCGTCACCGAATCGGCGATCTTGCTCCGTGCGCCCGGCCCGGCACGAGCGAGGGACGCCCTCGCTGCGCCCCACGCACCCAGGGACGCCCTCGCTCCACCACCCCGCCACCAGTGCGCCCCGACAGGTCCTCCGTCCCCTCCCACCCCGCGCTCCTTATCGCGCAGGAATGGCAACAACACGCATAGCACAACGCCGCACGGTGGGCAGGCACGCAACCTGCCCGAAGGTCCAGGACGGGCACCGTCGCCGTGGTCGGGATCACCGCGGGGCCCTGTCCCGGTGACCGGGGCCACCCTTAGCGTCGCGCCGGATCGCGAGGGGCCCGCCCGCTGGGCCGGGCTCCCGGACCGACCCCGGACGAGAGGACTGCCATGCAGGTTGACGAGCTGCTCAAGCCCTTCCCGATCAAGGAGTTCCACCCGTTCCCCCGGGCGCTCCTCGGGCCCGGCTCGCACGAGATGATCGGGCCGGAGGCGTTGAAGCTCGGATTCAAGAAGACGCTGATCATGACGTCCGGCCTGCGCGGCACGGACATCGTCCACAAGATCAGCGAGTCCATGAAGTACCACGGGATCGACACCGTCATCTACGACAAGGTGGAGTCGAACCCCAAGGACTACAACACGATGGACGCCGTGAAGCTGTACCAGGAGAACTCCTGTGACAGCTTCGTCTCCATCGGCGGCGGTTCCTCGCACGACGCCTGCAAGGGCGCGCGCGTCTCGGTGGCGCACGACGGCCGCAACGTCAACGAGTTCGAGGGCTTCAACAAGTCCGAGAACCCGAAGAACCCGCCGCACATCGCGGTGTCGACCACGGCCGGGACGGGCTCGGAGACCTCCTGGGCCTACGTCATCACCGACACCACGACGGACCCGAACAACCCGCACAAGTACGTCGCGTTCGACGACGCGTCGGTGACCACCCTGGCCATCGACGACCCGGTGCTCTACTACGACTGCCCGATCGACTTCACCGCCCAGTGCGGTTTCGACGTCCTCGCACACGCCTCGGAGCCCTACGTCTCGCGGCTGAACTTCGAGCCGAGCCTGGGCAACGCGATCCGCGCCATCGAGCTCACCGCCGAGCACCTCCGGGAGGCGGTCTGGAACGGCCAGGACCTCCCCGGCCGCCAGGGCATGATGTACGCGCAGTACATCGCCGCCCAGGCGTTCAACTCCGGTGGCCTCGGCATCATCCACTCGATCTCGCACGCGGTGTCGGCCTTCTACGACACCCACCACGGCCTGAACAACGCCGTCGCGCTCCCCCGCGTCTGGGCGTTCAACATGCCGGTCGCCTACAAGCGCTTCGCGCGGATCGCGGAGGCCATGGGTGTGGACACCACGCACATGACCGACGTCCAGGCCGCGGAGGCCGCTCTCGCCGCGTCGATCCGTCTGCTGCGCGACGTGGGCATCCCGGAGAAGTTCACCGACGTCACCCAGGACTCGTACTCGAAGAACCGTCTGGGCCAGGGCCCGACGAAGTTCTACGAGAACGAGAAGACCATCACGGGTAACGACGCCGACGTGGACCGCATCACCAACCACGTCCTCGGCGACGCCTGCACCCCGGGCAACCCCAAGGAGTGCACGTTCACGACCGTGCGCCCCGTGGTCGACCACTGCCTCAACGGCGACCTGGACGACCTGCTCAGCTGATCGCCGCACCGGTGCCCGGTGAGGCCCGCCTCTGCGCTGGCCCGCCGGGCACCGGTGTGTTTCCCTCGATCTGCCTCTTTCCCAGGAAGGACCCCGCGTGACCAGCACGACCGAGCAGCCGGGAGACGAAGCGCAGCGGAGCTCGACCGTCGGGAGCAGCTCTCCCTTCGGTTCGGTCGACGAGGTCGTCGACGCGCTCGCGCAGCAGGGCTACATCGCCGACCGGCGCCTCGCCACGACGGTGTTCCTGCTGACCCGGCTCGAGAAGCCGCTGCTGCTCGAGGGCCCCGCGGGGGTCGGCAAGACCGAGCTGGCCAAGATGCTGGCGCTCGCGACGGGCCGGCGCTTCCTGCGCCTGCAGTGCTACGAGGGCCAGGACGAGACCAAGGCCCTCTACGAGTGGGACTACGGCAAGCAACTGCTCTACACGCAGATGCTGCGCGAGAAGATCGCCGAGATCGTCCAGGACGCTCCCGACATCAAGACGTCCGTCGAGCGCATCGCGGCCCAGGACAGCGTCTTCTTCTCCGAGGAGTTCCTCGCCGAGCGGCCCCTCATGGAGGCCATCCGCTCCGACGAGCCCGTCGTGCTGCTGATCGACGAGGTCGACCGCGCCGACGAGGCCCTCGAGGCCGTGCTGCTCGAGACGCTCGGCGAGTTCCAGATCTCCGTGCCCGAGGTCGGCACGTTCCAGGCGGATAACGCGCCCTACGTCATCCTGACCAGCAACAACACGCGTGACCTGGCCGCCGCCCTCAAGCGCCGCTGTCTGCACCTGTTCCTCGACTACCCGAGCGCCGAGCGCGAGCTGGAGATCGTCCGGTCGAAGGACACCGGGCTGCCCGAGGCCACGGCGCGCGAGCTCGTCGAGGTCGTGCGCGGGCTGCGCGAGCTCGAGCTGCGCAAGGCGCCCAGCATCTCCGAGACCATCGACTGGGCGCGCACGCTCGCCGTCCTCGGCGTCGAGGAGCTGAACAGCTCGATCCTGTCCGACACGGTCTCCGTGGTCGTCAAGTACGACAAGGACGTCACCAAGGCCCTGGGCGCGCTGCCGAAGCTGGTCGATCCGAACGCCGAGATCGACGACCACGGCCACGGCCACGGGCACGGGCACGGGCACGAGGACAACGGCCACTCCGGCGGTCCCGCCCCCACCACGTCGCGGCGCGTCCACGACGACGACTCGGACGACGGTCCCGACGGCCGGTCGGTGCGGGCGTCGAAGGACCAGGAGGGGCGCCACGTCGGGCACTACGCGGCCGGCGTGGAGCAGAAGGAGAAGGCCCGCAGCGGCGAGCTCGAGCCGACCAGGCCCCGGAACGTGAGCTCCGGACAGGGCAGCCGCTCGTTCGGGCTGGGCAAGAAGCGGGCGCTCTAGAGGCGGCGAGCACGTCAGAGGAGGCACCGCATGGAGGCCAGCATCCACCGGTTCGTCCGCCTGCTGCGCATCCGCCAGGTCCGGGTCTCGACCTCGGAGGTCGTGGACGCGATGCGCTGCGCGCGCGAGCCGGGTGTCCTCGCCGACCGCGAGACGCTCAAGGCGGGGCTGCGCGTCGCACTGATCAAGGACATCCGCGACGACGCGACCTACGACGAGATCTTCGACGCCTTCTTCGCCCTGGTGAGGATCGGCGACGAGGAGCGCGGGCACGGCCACGGACACGGGCACGAGGACCTCTCGGACGAGGGCGGCCTCGAGAACTTCACGCTCTCCGACGAGCCGGGCGAGACCCCGCAGCAGGGTCACGACCACGGCAAGCCGGTCGACATCAAGGAGTTCTTCGACCCCGACGACCTGGCGCAGCAGTACAACCTGCACCAGGAGGCCAACAAGATCGACCTCGCGTCGATGACCGACGAGATCGTCTTCTCGAAGGACGGCGCCACCGACCAGACGAGCACCGGCGAGAAGGTCCAGATCGAGACCGACCGGCTCCACGGTGGCGGCCTGCCCGGCGAGATCTCCGACGCGGCCGGGACGAAGGTCGACGCCGACCTCGACGTCGCCCAGCAGGAGGCGCTGCTCGGCTGGCTGCAGGGCGTCGAAGAAGACACGGCCGGCTCGGAAGGCGACGAGACCGACGCGATGGCCCTGCGCCGGCGTCTCGCGGGGATGCTCGAGAACCTCCCGGAGGCGATCAAGCGTCACCTCGAGCGGCTCATGGAGATCGAGCAGCGGGTGATCGACGGCGGGCACGCCGACGAGGCCAGCAAGGCCGAGGTCGACCGCGCCGAGGAGCACGAGCGCCAGCAGCTCGAGGACTCCCTGCGCCGGCTGGCCAAGACGCTGCACGGCGCGCTGACCCACAAGCGCCGCGAGTCGCCGCGCGGGCGCATCGACCCGGGCCGCACGATGCGCCGCAACATGCGCTTCGACGGGGTGCCGTTCCGCCCGGTGACCGTGGCGCGCGCCGAGGACAAGCCGCGGCTGGTGATCCTCGCCGACGTGTCGCTGTCGGTCCGGGCCACCGCGCGCTTCACGCTGCACCTCGTGCACGGACTGCAGGACATGTTCGGCCAGGTGCGCTCGTTCGCGTTCGTCTCCGACCTCGTCGAGGTCACCGACCTGTTCGCCGACCACACCGTCGAGGACGCCCTCGGGCTGATCTTCGGCGGGGACCTGATCGACGTCGACGCCAACTCCGACTACGGCACGGCCTTCGGGACCTTCCTCTCCGACCACGGGTCGGCGGTGAACCGGCGCTCGACGGTGATCGTGCTGGGCGACGGCCGGGGCAACGGCAACGACCCGAACACCGACGCGTTCGCCGAGATCACCCGCCGGGCGCGCGAGACGATCTGGCTGACCCCGGAGCCGCGCTACTCCTGGGGGCTCGGGGCGTGCGACCTGCCGCAGTACGCGGAGTTCGTCGACCGCATCCGTGTCGTCCGCGACCTCACCGGGCTCTCCGAGGTCAGCCACGACATGGCGGCCGAGATGATCGGGCGGTGACGGGGCTGGCCGAACCCGGCGCGGCGGCCACCGGGGTCGTGCGCATCGACCCGCTGGCCGCGTCGCACCCCGGGCGCTGGGAGGACGCGGACGTCGTCGTGTGCCACGTCGACCGGGCGGCGGTGCCGGTGCGTCTCGTCGCCGCGCGCCCGCCCGAGCGGGTCACCGAGCACTTCGAGGTGCACCACCCCGGCGGGCGTCTGCTCGTCCTGCACCGCCTGCGCCCCGACGAGCTCGACGACGACATCGCCGGGCTCGTGGCGAGCGAGCTCGCCGGGCTCGTGACCTCGGCCGCCGACTTCGAGCGAGTGTTCACGGGGATCGTCCGCTCGACGATCAACGACCCGCTCACGGCGTGGTCGACGTTCTACGCCAACAGCCTCGCCGTCCTGCGCGACGCTGCCCCGCCGGGTCGAGCTCCCCTCTCGGCGCGCTCTCCTGACCGCCCCGTGTCCCGGGCGCCCGTCGACCCGGACGCGCCCCCGGAGTCCTCGCTGGCTGCCTTCGCGCCCGTGCACGAGCGCGCGCTCGCCGAGATCCGGGGACGCACGGTGCTCGACGTGGGCTCGTGCTTCGGTTTCCTGCCGCTGCGCCTGGCGCAGGAGGGCTTCGACGTCGTCGCCACCGACCACACCCCCGGCACCATGGGCCTGCTCGGCGCCGTGGCGGCGCGCCGGGGCGAGACCGTGCGCCCCGTCGTCGCCGATGCCCGCACCCTGCCCGCGGCCGCGCGCTCGGTCGACACCGTGACCGCGGTGCACCTGCTCGAGCACCTGCCGGTCGCCGACACCGTCACCGTGCTCGACGAGATGCTCCGCGTGGCCCGCCGGCGCGTCGTCGTCGCCGTGCCCTACGAGGACGTCCCCGAGCCCGTCTACGGGCACCTGCGGACGTTCGACCACGCCGCCCTGCACGCCCTCGGCGAGCGCACCGGCCGGCCCTTCGCGGTCGCCGACGACCACGGCGGCTGGCTGGTCGTCGAGGTCTGAGAGGTGTCAGCGGCGTGGCGTCGCAGACACTGAGTGTCCGTAACGCCACGCGCTCGCATGCTCGTGGAGCCGGTCAGACCGGGCAGCCGCTCGCGCGTGCCGCGGCCTGGTCGTCGAGGCGGAACATCGGGCCGGTGTCGGTGGGCGCGTCGTAGTACCGGTGGAACACCGGGGTGAGGCCACCGGAGATCGGCGG
>NZ_JBXUHE010000013.1:0-132849 GCF_057180585.1 Actinomycetospora sp. 2LY8.5 | reverse complement strand
GCCCTGATATGCCTGGCCCGCCGCCGCACCGACGTCATCTACGCCATGCTCCGCGACCACCAGCCCTACCGCGCCCCAGCGCGAGCACCCGAGCCCCTCGCGGCTTGACAACCCCATAGAGACACCCCCCCGGCACGTCGGCGGCCCTGGTCCCCCGAGCCGTCGACGAGGAGGTCCCCCTGGTGTCCGTGTCCGCGAGCGGGTCGGCAGAACTCGCCGACCTCGCCGCCCTCCTGAGCGACCGCTCGCTCGACGACGCCGGTCTGGCGACGCTGAGCGACGAGGCGCCCGAGACCCCGGTCCTCCCCGGCGTCTCGGTGATCAAGATCGGCGGCCAGAGCCTCATGGACCGGGGGCGCGCCGCCGTGCTGCCCCTGGTCGACGAGATCGTCGCGCTGACGGCGACCCACCGCCTGCTCATCGGCACGGGCGGCGGCACCCGCGCCCGGCATGCCTATGCGCTCGCGGCCCAGCTGGGCCTGCCGACCGGCGTGCTCTCCGAGATCGGCTCGGCCGTCGCCGGCCAGAACGCCACCATGCTCGGCTTCCTGCTCGCGAAGCACGGCATCCCCGTCGTCGAGGCCAACGCCTTCGCGACGCTGCCGCTGCGCCTGGCCGAGGTCGGCGCCGCGGTCTTCCCTGGCATGCCGCCCTACGGCCTGTGGCAGCGCGTGCCGCACGAGGGCGTCGTCCCGCCGTACCGCACCGACGCCGGCTGCTACCTCGTCGCCGAGACGTACGCGTGCGAGCAGATGATCTTCGTCAAGGACGAGGACGGCCTCTACACCGCGAACCCGAAGAACGACCCCGCGGCGACGTTCATCCCCGAGATCGCCGTCGACGAACTGCTCGCGCGCGACCTGCCCGACCTCGTGCTCGAGCGCGGGATGCTGGAGCTCCTGCGCGACGCCCGCCACGTCCGGTCGGTGCAGGTCGTCAACGGCCTGGTGGCCGGCAACCTCACCCGCGCCCTCGCCGGCGAGCACGTCGGCACGATCATCTCAGCTGGAGACGAGCGATGAGCCGCCCGAACGACCGGGACCGCCAGGGCCGCGACGTCGAGTCGGCCTTCGTCCGCCAGACCTTGCTCGACCGCGAGCTCGTGCGCTCGGCCGAGCCCGGCGACGTCGCGCCGATCCGCCTGCTGCCGTGGCTCGAGGTCCTCGTGCTGGGCGGGTCGACGATCGTCGACCGCGGGCGCGACGTCCTGGTCCCGCTCGCCGAGGAGATCCGGTCGCTGCTGGCCGACCACAAGATGCTGCTGCTCACCGGCGCCGGCATCCGGGCCCGCCACGTGCTCGGCGTCGGCCTCGACCTCGGGCTTCCCACCGGGGCGCTCGCCGGGCTCGCGGCCACCGAGGCCGAGCAGAACGGCCGGCTCGTCGCCTCGCTGCTCGCGGCCGAGGGCGTGTCGTACCTGCCGCACCAGACCGTCGCGGGCCAGCTGCCCGTCCACCTGGCCGCCGCGAACGCCGCGGTCTCCAACGGCTACCCGCCCTACGGCGTCCACGAGTTCCCGACGGCCGCCGGGCGCCTGCCCGTGCACCGCACCGACACCGGCGCGCTGCTGCTCGCCGACGCGTTCGGGGCGTCCCGGCTGGTCTACGTCCGCGACTCCGCGACGCTCGCCGGGCTGCCCGAGGAGATCTCGGCGAAGGAGCTGCTCTCGCGCGACGGCGACCTCCCGGTCGACCGGCTCGCGCTCGAACGCCTCGCCCTCGCGCGCCACATCCGGTCGCTGACCCTCGTCGACGGCACGGTCCGCGGCGCGCTGTCCGGCGCGCTCGCGGGCGAGGGCGCCGTCACCGTGACGGCGGTCTGACCCCCCCGGACGGCTACTCGCGCACGAGGGCCGGGGCGTCGGTGACGCCCAGGCGCAGGTGCTGGACGTGGTTGATCGCCTCGACCAGCAGGCGCGCGACGTGCTGGTCGAAGAGCCGGTAGGAGATCTGCTTGCCCCGCCGGGTGCCGACGACGAACCCGAGCTGGCGCAGCACGCGCAGCTGGTGCGACACCGCGGACTGCTCCATCCCGACGGCCGCGGCGAGGTCGCCGACGGACGACGGGCCGTCGGCGAGGTGCAGCAGGATGCGCAGGCGACTCGGGGTGCTCAGCGCACTGAGCGTCTCGGCGATGCCCTCGACCGGGACGTCGGTGCCCGCGCGCAGCGAGGCCAGGATCGACGTCTCGCCCGGCGTCCCGTGCCCCACACGGTCGATGGTACCGAGCGGCGACCTCACGACCTGCTGAACCGACCATATATGAACGTATGCTCACGTGAGATAACGTGCGGGACATGGCGCTCGGTGGTCGGTGGCGGAGCGTCGTCCGCCTGGCGGAGGCCCGGTGGGCGCTCGCGTCGCTGGCGTTCTTCGTCGTCGCGGCGCTCGCGCAGCTGGTCGACGCGCCGGTCTGGATCTGGGGGCCCGTCTACGCCGCCTGCTACCTCAGCGGCGGCTGGGAACCCGCGTTCTCCGGCCTGCGGGCGCTGCGGGAGCGGACGCTCGACGTCGACCTGCTGATGATCGTCGCGGCGGCCGGGGCCGCGGCCATCGGGCAGGTCGTCGACGGCGGGCTGCTCATCGTCATCTTCGCGACGTCCGGGGCGCTGGAGGCCTGGGCGACCGAGCGCACGGAGTCGTCGGTGCGCGGCCTGCTGGAGCTGGCGCCGGAGCGGGCGACGCGGGTGTGGCCCGGTGATGGCGAGGAGGTCGTCGACGTCGTGGACCTGCGGGTCGGCGACGAGGTGCTCGTCCGCCCCGGGGAGACGATCAGCGCCGACGGGACCGTGGTCGACGGCACCGGCGAGGTCGACCAGGCGAGCATCACCGGCGAGCCGCTGCCCGTGGCCAAGGCGGCGGGCGACGAGGTCTACGCCGGGACCGTGAACGGCACCGGGGCGCTGCGCGTGCAGGTCGGCCGGGAGGCGGGCGAGTCGGTGGTGGCGCGCATCGCGGTGCTGGTCGAACAGGCCTCGGCGACGAAGGCGCACACGCAGCGCTTCGTCGAGAAGATCGAGCAGCGCTACTCGGTCGGCGTCGTCGTGGCCACCGTGGCGATCTTCGCGATCCCGCTGTGGTTCGGCGAGGAGCTCCGGGGCGCCCTGCTGCGGGCGATGACGTTCATGATCGTGGCCTCGCCCTGCGCGGTGGTGCTGGCGACGATGCCGCCCTTGCTGGCGGCGATCGCGACGGCGGGCAGGCACGGCGTGCTGGTGAAGTCGGCGCGGGTGATGGAGGACCTCGCGACGGTCGACGCGGTCGCGCTGGACAAGACCGGGACGCTCACCGAAGGGCGTCCGGAGCTGGCGTCGGTGCGCGGGGACTCTGCGGTGCTCGGCCCGGCCGCGGCCGCGGAACGGCCCGCCGAGCACCCGCTGGCGCGGGCGGTGGTGGCGGGCGCGCGGGCGCGAGGTGTGCGGATCCCCTCCGACGTCAGCGACTTCGCCGCGGAGCCGGGGCGAGGCGTGCGCGCGGTCGTCGAGGGCCGCGTGGTGCGGGTGGGGAGCCCGGCGCTGCTCTCCTCGCGCGACTCCGCGCTGCGCCCGCTCGTGGACGGCGTCGAGGCCGAGGGCCACACCGCCGTCGTCGTGCTCGTCGACGACGAGCCGCGCGCCGTCCTCGCGCTCGCCGACGCCCTCCGGCCCGGCGCTCGTGCGACCGTCGCGGCCCTGGCCGCCCGCACCGCCGGTGCGCCCACGCTGCTGACCGGCGACAACCCGCGCACGGCTGCCCGCATCGCCGACGCCGTCGGGATCGCGGACCGCCGGGCCGAGCTGCTGCCCGCCGACAAGGTCACCGCGATCGAGGACCGCCACGCCGCCGGGCATCGCACCATGGCGGTCGGCGACGGGATCAACGACGCCCCGGCGCTCGCCGCCGCGCACGTCGGCGTCGCGATGGGCGGGGCCGGCGCCGACCTGACGCTGCAGACCGCCGACGTCGTGGTCGTCCGCGACGAGCTCGCGACCCTGCCCGCGCTGATCGACCTCGCCCGGCGGGCGCGCCGCGTGGTCGTCGCGAACCTCGTCGTCGCCGGGACGGTCGTCACCGGCCTCGTGGTGTGGGACCTCGTCGGCACACTCCCCCTGCCCCTGGGCGTCGCGGGGCACGAGGGGTCGACCGTGCTGGTCGGGCTGAACGGGCTGCGCCTGCTGCGCGCGGGCGCGTGGCCCCGACGACAGGCGGAACCCGTCGCTGCCACGCGGCCGGAGGGGTCGGTGTTCTCCCGGGCATGACGACGACCGAGGTGTCCGCACAGCCCGATCTGCTCGCGCTGGACGGGCTCGACTGGACGGGCATCGGTGACGCGCTCGACCGCGACGGCTACGCGACGACCGGCCGCCTGCTCGACCCGGAGCAGTGCGCGGAGACGATCGACCTGTTCGACCGCGACGAGGTGTTCCGGTCGACGGTCGAGATGGCCCGGCTCTCGTTCGGCGAGGGCCGGTACCGCTACTTCGCCGACCCGCTGCCGCCGCTGGTCCAGGCGCTGCGCACCCGCCTGTATCCGGGCCTCGCGGCCGTCGCCGACCGCTGGGCCGACGCGCTCGGCGAGGACGGCTGGCCGACCGAGCACGCCGAGCTCGTCGAGCGATGCGCCGCCGCCGGGCAGCACAGGCCGACGCCGCTGGTGCTGCGCTACGGCCCCACGGGCTACAACTGCCTGCACCAGGACGTCTACGGCGACCTGACCTTCCCGCTGCAGCTGCTGATCATGCTCAACACGCCGGACGTCGACTTCACCGGCGGCGAGAGCGTGTTCGTCGAGCAGCGTCCGCGCCAGCAGTCGCGGCCGATGGTCGTGCGCCCGGGGCTCGGCGAGGGCGTCATCTTCCCGGTGCGCCACCGCCCGAAGCAGGGTGCGCGCGGTTACCACCGCGTCCAGATGCGCCACGGCGTCTCGGCCGTGCACACCGGCGAGCGCCACGTCCTCGGCATCATCTTCCACAACGCCCGGTAGCCGCCGCTGAGCGCCCGCCGTTCACGGTTACTGGCTGGTATCGCTCGCCAGGCGAGCGATACCAGCCAGTAACCGCGCACCCGGCCGCCCAGGAGCTCGCTAGTCGAGAGCGTCGAGGCGGGTCTCGGTGACGTGGCGCAGGGCCTCGAGGCCGGCCGCGATGGTCGGCTGTTCCTGCGACCCCGCGCGGACGGCCGAGATCACGCGACGCGTCGGCGCCGGGCCCGTGGTGATCCGCAGCCGGCGGGTGTCGTGGTGCGCGGGCAGGTCCGCCAGGCGCGGGACCAACGCGACGCCGAGACCCCGCGCGACGAGGGCGGCGCCGGTGTCCCACTCGTCGGCGTGGTGCGCGATGTCGGGGGCGAAGCCCGCCTGACTGCACGCCAGCGTCACGAGCTGGTGGTAGGCGCGGCCGGTGTTGCCGCAGACCCACGGGTCGGCGGCGAGGTCGCTCAGCGCCACGACCTCGGCCCCGAGCAGCGGGTGCCCGGGGCCGACGAGGACGTCGAGCGGCTCGTCGAACAGCGCGTGCTGGTCGAACGCGGGGTCGGACGCCGGCGGGATGCTCGGCGTGGCGACGACGACGGCGACGTCGACGTCGTCGGCGGCGAGCAGGTCGAACGAGCGGGCCGGCTCGGTCTCGCGCAGGTGCGCACGCAGCCGGGGGTGCTCGCCAAGCAGGTGCTCGAGGACCCGCGGCACCACGACGGCCGCCGCGCTCGAGAACGCCGCGATCCGCAGCGTCCCCCCGACCGCCCCGGCGCGGTGGGCGGCGAGCTCGGCGCGCGCCTGCTCCCACTGCGCGGTCAACGTCTCGCCGTGCGCGAGCAGCGTGTGGGCCGCCGGTGTGAGCCGCACGCCCCGCCCGACGGGCTCGAGCAGCGGCACGGCGAGCTCGCGCGCGAGCGCCTGCATCTGGTGGGAGACCGCCGACGGCGTCAGCCGGCAGACCTCCGCGGCCGCGGTGACGGTGCCGTGCCGGGCGATCGCCGCGAGCACCCGCAGACGCCGATCAATCATGTACTCAACGTACAAGATCATAGGTTGGACGTTTCGATGGACGTGGACGGAATCCAGCTCCCACACTGCGATCACGCACCCGGCACCGCCGCCGGCCGGTGCGCGGACCACCACCTCGAGCAGGAGATTCCTCGTGTCCTACCGCGCGATCGTCGTCGGCCTCGGCGGGCTGGGTTCGGCGACCCTCCACCGCCTCGCCTCGGAGCTCGGTCCCGGCGTCCTCGGGCTCGAGCAGTTCGAGCTCGGGCACGCCCGCGGCGCGTCCCAGGACCACTCCCGGATCATCCGTCTCGCCCAGCACCAGGAGGAGTACGCGGCACTGGCGGCGCCCGCGTACAAGGCGTGGCACGAGGTCGAGGCCGAGGCGTGCCAGCAGATCGTCACCCCCACCGGCGGGCTGGTGATCGAGGACCGCGCCGCCCGGCGAGGCATCGCCACCGGCAACCGCAACATCGAGGGCTACACCGCGATGTTCGAGCGCTTCGGTGTCGCCTACGAGCGCCTCGACGCCGACGAGCTGGTCGCCCGCTGGCCCCAGTTCCGGGTGAACGGCAGCGAGCAGGCGCTCTACCAGCCCGACTCGGGCATCGTCGACGCCGCGCGCGCCAACGCCGTGCACCGCGCGCTCGCCCGGTCCCACGGCGCCGCGATCCGCGACCGCACCCCCGTGCGCGCCCTGCGCCCCGACGGCGACGGCGTCGCCGTGGTCACCGACGGCGGCGTGCTGCGCGCCGACAAGGTCGTGGTCACCAGCGACGCCTGGACGAACCGGGTCCTCGCCGACACCGGCACCGCGCTGCCCCTGACCGTGCTGCAGGAGCAGGTCACCTACTACGCCACCCCGCACCTCGCGGAGTTCGCGCCGTCCCGCTTCCCGGTCTTCATGTGGCACGGCCGGCACAACTTCTACGGCTTCCCGGTCTACGGCGAGGTCGCCACCAAGCTCGGCCAGCACATGGGCGGCCACGAGACGACCGCCGACGGCCGCACCTTCGAGCCCGACCCCGTGCGCCGTGCGCGCTACGCCGAGTTCGTCGAGCGCCACGTCCCACGCTTCGGCGGGCCGGAGCTCTACTCGAAGACCTGCCTCTACACCGTTCCCCCGGACCAGAACTTCGTGCTCGACACCCTGCCCGAGCACCCGCAGATCGTCGTCGCCAACGGCGCGGGCCACGCCTTCAAGTTCGCCGCCCTGATCGGGCAGCTGCTCGCCGAGCTCGCCCTCGACCACGAGCCGTCCCAGCCGATCGAGAGCTTCTCGATCACCCGCGCTGCCCTGACCGACCCGAGCTACCCGCGGAGCTTCCATGTCTGAGACGACCCTGCCCGAGACCCGGCCGGCGACCCCGGCGGCTCTCCCGGCACGTCCCGTGGATCCGGCCACCTACACCGACGAGGCCACGTACGCCGCGACCCGCCTGCCCGTCGAGCTCGCCTCGACCCTGCTGCCCGACGCCTACTCCGCGCCCGAGTTCTTCCGCCTCGAGCAGGAGAAGGTCTTCGCCTCGGGGTGGGTCGCCGTCGGGCTCGCCGCCGACGTCGACCGGCACGGCGCGTGCGTCGTCGTCGACGTCGCCGGGCGCTCGGTGATCGTCACGCGCAACCGCCACGGCGCGCTGCGCGCGTTCCACAACGTGTGCCGCCACCGTGCGACGAAGCTACTCAGCGACGACGCCCGCGAGGTCGGCCACCGCGGGCGCATCCGCTGCCCGTACCACTCGTGGACCTACGACACCGACGGGAACTGCCTGGGCACCCCGCTGTTCGAGGGCTCCGACGTCCCGACCGGCGAGGAGTCGATCTTCGACACGTCCGTCGCCAAGGGCTTCGACAAGGCCGACTACGGGCTCCACGACGTCGCCGTCGACACCTGGGGCCTGTTCCTGTTCGTCAACCTCGACCCGGACGCCTCTCCCCTGTCGGTGCACCTGGGCGACCTGCCGACGCGGTTCCGGGACTACCGCCTCGACGAGTGGGTGCCGCTGCGCCGGCTCACCTACGACATCAACGCCAACTACAAGCTCGTCGGCGAGAACTTCATGGAGTACTACCACCTGCCCTGGGTGCACCCGGAGCTCAACCAGGTCTCCAAGTTCTCCGACCACTACCGGTGGCAGGGGCCCGGCATGTACACGGGCATGTGCACCACGCCGGTGTCGCGCAACACCGACGCCGGCGGCTGGGACGGTCTGGCGCCTCTGAGCTCGCTCGGCGCGCCGGACGCCGACAGCGGGCGTTTCGTCTGGCTGTTCCCCAGCACCGCGCTCGTCGTGCTCCCGAACCACGCGTTCGTCCTGTTCAACCGCCCCGCCGCCGCCGACCGCACCGTCGAGACCGCCGTGCTGCTGGCCCACCCCGAGTCCCTCGAGGGGGCGGGCGGGGACGACAGCGCCGAGGACGGCATCGAGCAGCTCGCGAAGTTCTGGGACCTCGTCAACACCCAGGACATCGAGATCGTCGAGCGGGTGCAGGAGGGCATCGAGAACCCGGCCTACCGGGGCGGGCGCATGTGCTTCCGGTTCGAGGAGCCGCTGCACCGCTTCCAGAACATGGTGATCGACAAGGTGGTCGGCGTCGACCGTGTTCCGGGTGGTGACGAGAACACGATGACGCGGATGTTCCCGGACCCGTGACCGTCCCCGTGACCGCCCCCGTCGCGTCCGGCCACTTCGTCGGCGGCGCGACGGTGCCGTCGCGCGACGGCCGCACGATCCCCGTCGAGGACCCGTCGACGGGCGAGACGATCGCCGAGATCGCGCGCGGCGACGCGGGCGACGTCGACGCCGCGGTGGCCGCCGCGCAGGTGGCCGCCCGCCGCACGCGCCGGACGACGCCCGCCGAGCGGGCCCGGATGCTGCGCGCGCTGGCCGCCACGCTCGACGCCGACCGCGAAGGGTTCGCCCGCCTCGAGACCCTCGACACGGGCAAGCCGCTCTCGCTCGCGCGCGGCGAGATCGCCGGGTGCGTCGGCTACCTCGACTACTACGCCGGCGCCGCCGACAAGCTGCACGGCGAGACCATCCCGATCGGCCCCGGCTCGCTGGCCTGGACCGTGCGGGAACCCGTCGGGGTCACCGCGCACATCGTCCCGTGGAACGCACCGCTGTCGATGCTGTGCCGCAGCGTCGCCCCGGCGCTCGCGGCCGGGAACACCGCGGTGGTCAAGCCCGCCGAGCAGACCCCGCTGACCGCGCTGCGGTTCGCGGGGCTCGCCGAGGCCGCGGGCTTCCCGCCCGGCACGCTCAACGTGGTCACGGGTCTCGGGGCCGAGGCCGGGCACGCGCTGGCGGGCCACCCCGGCATCGGCTCGCTGACGTTCACCGGGTCGGTCGCCACCGGGCGCGCGGTGCTGCGGGCGGCGGCCGAGCACATCACGCCGGTGGTGACCGAGCTCGGTGGCAAGTCGCCGCAGATCGTGTTCGCCGACGCCGACCTGGACCGGGTCGCCGACCAGGTCGTCCTGGGCTTCACCACGAACACCGGCCAGTACTGCGACGCCGGGACCCGGTTGCTCGTCGACCGCGCGGTGCAGGCCGAGCTCGTCGAGCGCATCGTCGCCCGGACGGCGACCCTGACGATCGGCCCCGGGATCGACGACCCCGACCTCGGCCCGCTCGTGTCCGCCGAGCACCACCGCCGCGTCGCCGGCTACGTCGAGATCGGGCGAGAGGAGGGCGCGCGCGTCGCCGACGCCCCGCGCGCGCTCCCCGGCGCCGGGCACTTCCTCGCGCCCACGACGTTCACCGACGTCACCCCGGACATGCGCATCGCCCGGGAGGAGATCTTCGGCCCGGTGCTCGCCGTGCTGCCGTTCGACGGCGAGGAGCACGCGATCGCCCTCGCCGACGACACCGACTACGGCCTCGGCACCGGCATCCACACCCGCGACGTCGACCGCGCTCTCCGCGTGGCCGACGCGGTGGACGCCGGCTACGTGATGATCAACGAATACTTCGCAGGCGGCCCCGGCGTCCCGTTCGGCGGCACCGGGCACAGCGGCACCGGCCGCGAACGCGGGCTGATCGCGCTCGAGAGCTACGTGAAGCTCAAGACCGTCGTCGCCCGCGTCTCCCCGCACCAGGAAGGATCTCCGTGAGCACGAGGACCGGCTCGAGCGCCGGGGTCGTCGTCATCGGCGGCGGCCTCGAGGGCTGCGCCGCCGCCTGGGCCCTGACCGGCCGCGGCGTCACCGACGTCCTGATCGTCGAGCGCGCGACCGTCGGCTCCGGCGGCACCGGCAAGTCCTCGGGCGTCGTGCGCAGCCACTACGGCGTCTCGTCGCTCGCGGCGATGGCCGCGAGCAGCCTGGAGACGTTCGAGGACGCGCCGCTGGTGCTGGGCGCCGACGTCGGCTTCCACCAGACCGGCTACGTCGTCGGCGTCGGCCCGGAGAACGTCGACGCCTTCGCCGCCTCGCTCGAGGCCCAGCGCGCCGTCGGCGTCAAGACCGAGGACGTCGACCACCGCGAGGTGCAGAAGCTCTGGCCGGTCGCCGACCTCGAGCCGTTCGGGGCCTTCGCCTACGAGACGCGCGGCGGGTACGGCGACGCCTACCAGACCGCGCAGGCCTTCGCGGGCGCCGCGCGTCGCGCCGGGGTGCGGCTGCGCCAGGGCACCACGGTCACCGCGATCCGCACGGCCGGCGACCGCGTCACCGGCGTCGAGCTCGCCGACGGCACGGTGGTCGCGACCGGCACCGTCGTGCTCGCCGCGGGACCGTGGTCGGTCCCGCTGCTCGCCGCACACGGCATCGAGCTGCCGCTGACCGCACACCGCGAGCAGATCGTGCTCGTCGACCCCGGCCGGCCGCTCGGGCCGGTGCCGGTGTTCTCCGATCTGGTGTCGCTGCAGTACATCCGGCCCGAAGGCAGTCCCGAGGGCAGGGGGCAGCTGCTGTTCGGCAACTCCGACCTCTCGGTGCTCGAGCCCGCCGACCCGGACCGCTACTCGAACCAGGCCACCCCGGACGCGGTGGACGTCGCGGTCGGGAAGGTCGGCACCCGACTGCCGGGGCTCGCGAACCCGGCGGTCGCGTCGACCTACGCCGGGTGCTACGACGTCACACCCGACTTCAACCCGGTGATCTCCGCGACCGGGCTCGACGGCCTGGTCGTCGCCGCCGGGTTCTCGGGCCACGGCTACAAGATCTCCCCCGCCGTCGGGCGGCTCGTCGCCGACCTCGTCGTCGACGGCGCGAGCTCCGATCCCGACATCCCCGCCGAGGACTTCCGCCTCTCCCGGTTCGCGGAGGGGGCGTTGCTCACGAGCCCGCACCCCTACGTCGGCGCCGGCCAGATGCGCTGAGAGGGCCGCCCCATGGACATGATCGTCCATGAGCGCCGCGACGAGGCCGACGGCGTCGTCTCGCTGACACTCGCCCGCACCGACGGCGGCGAGCTGCCGGCGTGGGCGCCCGGTGCGCCCGTCGACGTGCACCTCGACGACGGGCTGATCCGCCGGTACTCGCTCTGCGGGGCCCCGCCGACCGGAGGCGGTGGCGACATCGTCGACGTGAGCGAGCCACGCAACCACGTCGCGCTCTTCCTGGCCGGCTGGCCGTCGGGGAGCCTGCGGGTCGAGCGGTTCCGGGCGGGTGGGCGCATGCCGCGAGGGCACGTGCGGGACGTGCGGGACGCCGCTGCTCACCGGCCGCGCCGAGCACCGCGACTCGCTGCTCACCGAGCAGGAGCAGGCCGACCAGAACACGACCTTGTGAGCCGGACCCGCGCCACGAGCTCCTTCGCGCCGCCGACGTCGAAGCCGGCGCGGGCGAGCCCGACGACGAAGCCGGCGCGGGTCGTGCGCACGGCGTCGACGAGGTGGGCGACGACGTCGTGCACCGTCCGGCCCGGGCACGGCGACGGCTCCGACCACCGCCGGTGGTCGCTGCGTTCCGGGTCGGCGATCAGGGCCGCGCGCTCCGCGTGCACCATCGTCCAGACGTCCGTCCAGACGTCGTCCACGGCTCCTCCTCGTGTCGGGCTCCGAGGATGAGACGGCCAGGAGGCCGGCACTCGTCGGCCGTACGCCGGGTGCGTGACGGTCGGGTCCCGGCATCGTCGCCTCCTGACGGATCAGATCCGGGCCGCCGCGAGCAGCGGCACCACGTGCTCGTCCCCGGTCAGCGAACCGTGCTGGCCCGGCAGGCGTGAGAGCAGGCGCTCGCCCTCGCTGCGCACGACCGCGGCGCTGCCGCGCAGGGCGGCGACGACGTCGGGCACGCGCGGGCGCATCGCGTCGTCGAGCGCGCCGAACCAGCCGCGGTCGACGACCTCGGCGCCCGTGAGCACCCACGCGTCGTCGCCGAGCACGCCGCGCCAGGTGGCGAGCACGTCCTCGGCGGCCCCGTGGTCGGCGTAGACGAGGCGGGCGCGCGGGTCGCCCCCGAGCTGGGCGAGGCCCGCCTGCAGGTCCGGGTCGGTGTCGGCGTCGTAGCGGCGGTCGACGCGCACCATCCCGTGGTCGCCGGTGACGGCGAGCAGCGTGCCGGCGGGGAGCTCGGCGACGAGCTGCTCGACGAGCCGGTCGATCTGGCGCAGCTGCCAGCGCCAGGCCGTCGACCCCGGGCCGTGCCGGTGGCCGAGCTGGTCGAGGTCGGCGTGGTAGCCGTAGACGAGCTGCGGGCCCGGGCGCCCGAGGGCGTCGAGCAGCTCGGCGGCGAGATCGCCGAACGCGCCGACCCCGCGGTAGTCCGCGCCCCGCAGCGCCGAGCGGGTCAGCCCCGACTCCCGGAACGTGCGGGCGGACACGACCGTCGCGCCGACGCCCAGCGCCACGGCCCGCTCGAAGACGGTCGCGTGGGGCTGCACCACCTCGGGCACGAGCATCTCGAGCGTCCGGTCGGCGTTCCCGGCGTCGCTGGTCCAGGTCAGGGAGTCGAGCAGGGTGCCGTCCACGCGGAAGCGGATGCCGAGCGTGCCGTGGGTCCCCGGCGGCAGGCCCGTGCCCAGCGACGTCACGCTGATCGACGTGCTGCTCGGGAAGCCGGCGAGCAGCGGCCCGTGGTCGGCCATCGCCGCGAGGAACGGGGCGTCCGCCGCGTGCTCGTGCAGCAGCCGATGGCCGAGCCCGTCGACGAGCAGCAGGGCGGCCCCGCGCACGGGCGGCAGGCCGAGACGCCCCGGGACGATGCTGGGGGGCCCGCCGGTGACGGCGTCCAGCAGCGCCGGCATCACGTCGTGCAGACCGGGACGGGCGGCATCGGGCAGGACGAGCTCGGCGGCCTCCACGTCCCGCATTCTGTCGCGCGGCCGAGGTTCCGCGGAACGGCGACGCCGCCTACCAACGAGCACACCAGGCGCGCAATACGTAGGGCCGTTGGAGTGATGACTACTGGCCTTCTCGGGCACCCACCGTCATGGTCGGGGCTCTCGGTGACCGAAGGAGCCCGCGACGACCGCCGTCCTGACCCGACCCGTCGCCTCCGTGACGCGGCGGCGCAGGACGTCGCGGATGATCGGCGCTACGTCGAGGTGGCTCTCGAGCGGACCGGGATCGACCGACACGGCACCGAGCCTAGCCACGCGCCGGGCTCAGCGACCGGCGGCGAGGACGCCGCCCGACGGGAAGAGGTGGTGCTCGGCGACCAGCGCGAGGAACCGGCGCGCGAGGTGCGGGGACTCCGCGACACCCGCGGGCACGGTGTCGCCCACCTGCGCGTACGCGCGCCCGGCGAGCTGCTCGAGGATCTCGGTGACCGGGCCGTCGCCGGGCCCGGCCAGCCGCGCGAGCCTTGCCCCGCCCAGGGTCCGCTCCGCGTACTCGGGGAAGACCCCGGCCAGGAAGAGCGCACCGTCGCCGATGCGCCGCCACACCCCGGGCTGCTGGTCGGCGGGGACGGCGGACAGCAGGCGCGCGAGGGCCGGCAGGTCGAGCTCGTCCCACCGCTGCGGGCGCCGCCCCCGCTCGTCGCGGCGCCACACGACCCCGGAGGTCAGCCGGGAGTACGAGGCGAGCAGCTCGGTGAGGTGCAGGCGGTGCTCGGGGTCCGCTGCGAAGGCGGCGAGGACGGGCGCGTCGAAGATCGGCACGCGGGTCCGCGGCGCGGTCCGGTCGGGGGCGTGCAGGCGCCCGACCAGCGCCCGGCTCGTCCGGTGCACCGCGGCGGCGAGCACGAGGAAGGGCGAGACCTGGCGGAACCGCCCGCCCTCGTCGCGGCGCGCGGCGAGGACGGCGTCGGCCACCGCCGGCCGGTCGAGCAGGTCGAGGACCAGCTCGGGCCGCCGGCGCAGCGGGGCCACGCGGTCGGGCTCGCCGTCGGCGAGGGCCAGGAGGTCGTGGTCGGTCAGGTGCTCGCCGTAGCGGCGCCCGACGGCCTCACGCGCGTCCATCGGCCCATCATCGGGCGCGGCGCATGCTCAGCGCGAGACCGACGTCGGCGGCGCCGCGCAGCAGGATGCCCAGCGCGATGATGATCGCGATCGTGCCGATCGCCGTGGACGGCGAGAACAGCAGGATCACCGCCACGACGAGGCTGAGGACGCCGAGCACGATGTTCCACGTACGGTGCTCGCGCTCGGAGAAGGCGACGATCAGGTCGTTCACCCCGACGATGACGAACCAGAGGATGAGGCCCCACGCCAGCGCGATCACACCGGCGCCGGGACGGAAGAGCACGAGGATGCCGGCGAGCAGGGCGAGCACGCCGAAGGCGGCGAGCCACCCACGTCCCGCCGAGCCGGTCTCGGCGCGCCAGGCGACGCCGATCTCGAGCGCGCCCTGGATCAGCAACCCGATGCCCAACACGATCGCGGCGAACAGCACGGTGACCACCGGGAGGAACAGGGCCAGCACGCCCACGATCAACCCGATGACGCCCGAGGCCATGATCCAGCCCCACCCGCTCGACCCACGCCGCACGCCGACCGCACCCAGTGCGCTGCTCATCTCTGTCCCCTCCCGCCACACCGGTGATCAGGGAACATCGAATCGCCGACTCGCCTCCCTGTCGAGAGGGCATCCGGCCGCTGCTCGGGGAGATCACCCGTGGAGGGCGTCCCGACAACACCTTGCCGCCGATGTGTGGGCGTGGTGAGGTCCGCGGTCGTGGCCACTCCGCTGCTCGACCCGGCCGTTCCCGGCGACGCCCATGCGGCGCAGCGTCTGGAGTCCGACGCGGTGATCTGGCTGGGCACGATGGCCCCCGACGGGCGGCCGCACACGGTGCCGGTGTGGTTCGCGTGGGACGACCCGAAGGTCACGATCTTCAGCCGTCCGGACACCGTCAAGGTCGGCCATCTGCGCACCCACGACCTCGTCACCGTCGCCCTCGACACCGCCGGACAGGGCGCCGACGTCGTCACCGGTAGCGGGCGGGCGAAGCTCTCCGAGCTCGGGAAGGTCGAGAAAGCGCTCGACGCGTTCGGTCGCAAGTACGCGCCGATGCTCGGCGGCCAGCCGCTCGACGCGTGGCTGATGACCTTCTCGCTGCCGATCGTGGTCACGCTCGACCGGTTCGTGGCGTGGCGGAACACCGCCGACGGGCTCGAGTACCGGTCGCTACCCTCGCGCGGGTGATCATCCCGTCCCGGCGCGCCGTGCTGACCGGAATCGGGCTGGCGGTGCTGGCCGGGTGCTCGCGTCCCGAGAACCCGGCACCGGAGCCCCCGAGGACGATGTCCGAACCGCCCATGGCCCTCGCCGGGCTCGAGCAGCGCTCCGGCCGCCGGATCGGGCTGCTCGCCCTCGACACCGGCACCGGCCGCGCCGTCGCCCACCGCGCCGACGAGCGGGTGCTGATGTGCTCCACGGCGAAGGTCCTCATCGTCGCGGCGGTGCTCGACCGCGTCCGCACCGAGCCCGACCTGCTGGACCGCACCATCCGCTACACCCGCGCCGACCTGTTGGAGTACGCGCCGACCACCGAGCGCTTCGTCGAGGGCGGGATGACCGTCGCCGCGCTGTGCGAGGCCGCGATCGTCGTCAGCGACAACACCGCCGCCAACCTGCTCACCGGGATCGTCGGCGGGCCGGCGGCGACCACCGGCTTCGTCCGGACCCTCGGCGACACGACGACGCGCCTGGACCGCCTCGAGCCCGAGCTCAACGAGACCGCCCCGGGCGACGAGCGCGATACGAGCACCCCCGCGGCGATGGTGGCGGACCTGCAGGCCCTGGTCCTCGGGACCGCGCTCGACCCCGCCGGGCGCGACCGGCTCACGGGCTGGATGCTCGGCGCGACCACCGGCACCGAGCAGATCCGCGCCGGCCTGCCCCGCGACTGGCGCGTCGGCGACAAGACCGGCTCGGGCGCGCAGGGCGAGAACCACGACGTCGCCGTCGTGTGGCCGCCCGGCCGGGCGCCGTGGGTGATCGCGGTGTTCACGACGCCGTCCGATCCGACATCTCCCGGCCCGGGCAGCACCAACGGGAAGGCGACGATCGCCGACGCGACGCGGATCGCCACCGCTGCCCTGTGATCGGCACTACGGTGCGGGCATGGGGGACACCCGGCCGGTCACGCTCCCGGCGGTGCGCTGGCTCTCGCCGACCGAGCTGATCCGTACCGGCGTCATGGTGGTGCTGGGCAGCACCGTCGCGGCCTACGCCGACAAGCGCGACGTCATGGCGGGGACGACGTTCGCGCAGGACGTGTCGTTCCACGAGGCCGCCGACGGCGACGAGCCCTTCTGGTTCGACTTCCTCTGCGACACCGGCGACGGCTTCCGGGCCATGGCGACGGTCGCGACGTTGCTCGGCGCGCCGGAGGTGACCGTCGACGGCGAGACGCTGCCGCGCGGGCGGGTGCTGCTGATGGGCGGCGACGAGGTCTACCCCGTGGCCGGGACGGTCGCGTACGAGCAGCGCCTCGAGAGCCCGCTGTCCGAGCAGTTCGTCGCCGACCCGGACGACGTCACCCCGACCGTCTACGCGATCCCCGGCAACCACGACTGGTACGACGGGCTGACCGCGTTCCTGCGCGTGTTCTGCCAGGGCCGCCACTTCGCCGGGTGGAACACCGATCAGCGGCGGTCGTACTTCGCGCTGGGGCTGCCGCACGGCTGGTGGGTGCTGGCGATCGACATCCAGCTCGACACCTACGTCGACGCGACGCAGCTCGCCTGGTTCCGGGCGGTCGTCGCGCGGATCCCCGACGGCGACCGGCTCGTGCTGCTCACCGCGGCGCCCTCCTGGTACGGCGCGCAGGACGGCGACGACCGCTCGATGGACCGGCTCGCCTTCTTCCTGCGCGAGGTCCTCGGCGACCGGGACCTCCCGATACGGCTCGTGCTCACCGGCGACACCCACCACTACGCCGTCTACTCCCTCGAGCACCCCGACCGCGAGCAGGTGCTCGTCACCGCCGGGCACGGCGGGGCCTACACCTCGCCGACGCACTTCCTGCCGGCGGATCTCGACGTCACCACCGACCTCGCCGACCCGGGCCCGAAGCGAGCCACCACGACCCACCGCTACGTCCGCCGCCCGCGCACCTTCCCCACGATCCGGAGCTCGCGCGCCGAGGCGTTCCGCGTGCTGTGGCGGCTGCCGCTGCGCAACGGGCTGCTCCTGCCGCTGCTCGTGCTGCTGCCCGCGCTGGTGATCGTGCCGTGGGTGATCGGGGTGCCCGCGGTCTCGGTGATCGCCGCGGCGGCCGTCGCGGGCGGGTCGTACGCGTTCGTCATCCCGCAGCGCGCGGGCCGTGTCCGCCGGATCGTCCTCGGGCTGGCGCTCACGGTGCCGGAGCTGGCCGTGGCGATCGGCGCGACCGTCGTCGCCACCCGACTCGACTCGCCCCTGGGCACCGTGCTCGCCGTCCTGGCCGCGGGGCTGCTGGCGAGCCTCGTGCTGTCGACGTTCCTGCTGCTCGCGGCGCGCGGGGCCAACCGCAACGAGCTCTTCGCCGCCCAGAGCATCGAGGACCACAAGGGCTTCCTGCGCCTGCGGATCGCGCCCGACGGGACGCTGACGATCTACGCGCTCGGCGTGGAGAAGGTGCCGCGGCGCTGGCGGTGGTCCCCCGGCGCGACGCCCCGCTGGACGCCACACACGCCGGTGGACGTGCACCTGGTCGACGAGCCGATCGTGCTCCGTCCCTAGAGGACGAGGGTCATGTGCACGCTGTTGGGGTCCTCGGGGTAGTCGGCGAACGGGGCGCAGCGCACGAACCCGTGCCGCGCGTAGAGCCGCCGGGCGGGCGCGAAGTGCTCGGACGACCCGGTCTCGAGCGACAGGCGCCGGTAGCCGCGCCGCCGGGCCTCACCGACGACGTGCCGCACGAGCGCCGAGCCCACCCCGAGCCCCTGGTACGCCGACGCGGTACGCATCGACTTGATCTCGCCGTGCGTCGCGTCGAGCTCGCGCAGCGCCCCGAAGCCGAGGAGCAGCCGGCCGTCCCGGATGGTCCAGAACGTCACGTCGGGGCGGCGCAGCGCGTCGAGGTCGAGCGCGTGCTTGCTCTCCGGCGGCGAGGCGGCACGCATGTCCGCGAGGTGCTCGGCGAGCAGGGCCGCGACCTCGGGGCCGGCGAGGTCGTCGATCTCGATCCTCACGGGCAGGACGTCACCGAGGGCCGCTCGGTGCCGAGGTCGTCGCCGCTGCCGCGCCCCTGCGTGGTGGTGGTCCGCCGATCCCCGTTCCCCTCACGTCCCGCGATTCTGCTCCTCGCCCCGACGCCGGGTGCCGCCGGGAGGGGACCCGGTCACCGGCCGCCCGCCACGTCCAGCACGCTCCCCGTGCAGTAGGACGCCTCGTCGGAGAGCAGCCAGGCGATCGCGGCGGCCACCTCGTCGGCGGTGCCGGCACGGCCGACCGGAACCAGCGGGCCGATGCGTTCCACCCGGTCGGGTTGCCCGCCGGACGCGTGGATCGCGGTGTCGACGATGCCCGGCCGCACGACGTTGACGCGCACCCCCTCGTCGGCGACCTCCTTGGCCAGCCCGAGCCCGAGGGTGTCGACGGCCGCCTTGGACGCCGCGTAGTCGACGTACTCCCCCGGCGAACCGAGCCGCGACGCGGCCGACGACACGAGCACGATCGAGCCGCCCGGCCCGCCGTGCGCGGTCGAGAGCCGGCGCACGGCCTCGCGGCAGGAGACGACGGCGCCGACGACGTTGATCGTCATCATCTCCGCGACGCGCTCGGCCGACATCGCGTCGACCCGCGACCTCGGCACCACGACCCCGGCGTTGACCACGACCCCGCCGAGCGGGCCCATCGCGTCGGCCGCCGCGAACGCGGCCTCGACGTCGGCTTCGACGGCCACGTCGGCACGGACCGTCCGCGCCTGGACGCCCTGCTCGCGGGCGCCGGCGACCACCTGCTCGGCGGCGTCGGCGTCGCTGCGGTAGGTGACGCAGACGTCCCAGCCTGCGGCCGCGGCCCGGACGACGACCGCCGCGCCGATGCCCCGGCTCCCGCCGGTCACGAGGAGGACGGCTCCCATCAGACGAGGAACCGCAGCGCCGAGTCCCGGCCCGCGGCGCGTGCGGCGCGGTGGTCGCCGAGGTTCGTGTGGTCGGCGAGCCCGCGCCCGCCGCCCATGCTCGCGAGCACCGCGGCCTCGGCGCGCTCGACCTCCTCGGCCCCGGCCAGGGCGCCGCGGACCTGGTCGGGCGTGGCGACGGCGAGCCCGTCGTCGTCACCCAGCACCAGATCGCCGGGCCGCACCGGCACCCCGCCGAACGCGACGGCGCCCTCGTTCAGGCCCCGCGGGTCGCGCGCGCTGCCCGACGCGGGCGTCGATCCTCGCGCGAACACCGGCAGCCCGAGGCGGCGCAGGCCCGCGACATCGCGGCAGTACCCGTCGATGACGACCCCGGCGAGCCCGTTGCGCTGCGCCTCGGCGGCCACCAGCTCGCCGGCGACGGCCCGCGCGCCCCGCGGGTTGACGACGACGAGCACCGATCCCGGCGCGGCCTCGCCCGCGGCGAGCAGCACCGGGAGATGGTCGTCGGGGGCGACGACGGTGACCGCGGGCCCGGCCATCCGCACGTCGGGCAGCATCGCCCGGATCGCGGGGTCGGGCAGGGCGAAGGTCTTGTCGGCGTCGCACAGCGAGGACGTCGCGAGCGAGCGCACCCGGCCGAGCTCGTGAGGGGTCAGGGGGTCCACGGACGGTCATGATGCTCGACTCCGGGCCGCGGGGCGACGATCCTTCCGGCTCGTGCCACTGCCCTCGCCCCCGGCCGTCATCCTCGAGGTCGCCGTCAACGGGGCCACACCGCGCTCGGTCAACCCGCACGTGCCGCTGACCCCCGCCGAGGTGGCCGACGAGATGCTCGCCTGCGTCGCGCGCGGCGCGAGCATCGCGCACGACCACCACGAGGCGATGTTCGTCCCCGACGGCGTGCACCCCGTGGAGCCCTACGTCGAGGCCTGGTCGCCGGTGCTCGCGCAGTACCCGGACCTGCTGCTCTACGCGACGATGGCCGCCGGCGCCCGCGGCATCCCGATCGAGACGCGCTGGGCGCACCACGAGGAGCTCGCCCGCCGTGGGCTCGGCGGGCTCTCGCTCGTCGATCCCGGGTCGGTGAACCTCGGGCTGACCAGCGACGGAGCGGTCGCCGCGGCCGCCGCCGCGGGTCCGTACCAGAACAGCCTGGCCGACACCGAGCACATGTTCGCCCGCTGCGCCGCGCTCGGCACCGGCCCGTCCATCTCGATCTTCGACCCGAGCTTCCTGCGGGTCGCGCTCACCCTGCACCGCCACGAGCGGGTGCCGCCCGGCGCGATCGTCAAGCTCTACTTCGGCGGCGAGCTGGAGTTCGGGCTGCCGCCGACGCCGACCGCGCTGGAGGCCTACCTGGAGCTCCTGGAGCCGAGCGGGCTGCCGTGGTCGGTGGCGGTGCTGGGTGGCGACGTCGTCGCCAGCGGGCTCGCCGAGACCGCCGTGCGGCGGGGCGGGCACCTGCGGGTCGGGCTCGAGGACTACGCGGGACCGTCGACGCCGACGAACACCGCGCTGGTCGACGAGGTCGTGGCGCTGCTCGCGGACCTGGGGCGGCGTCCGGCCACGATCGCCGAGACCCGGGCGATCCTGGGGCTACGTCCTCGTGGATGACCATCTCGCCGACCGCCTGCGCGCCGCCGGCTGCGTGTTCGCCGAGGAGGAGGCGGCGCTGCTGCGCGCGGCTCCCGGTGACCTGCAGACCCTCGCCGCCCGGCGTATCACCGGCGAGCCGCTGGAGCAGATCCTGGGGTGGGCGGAGTTCGCGGGGCTGCGGGTGGCGGTCACGCCGGGCGTGTTCGTGCCGCGGCGGCGCAGCGAGTTCCTGGTGGCGCGCGCCGTGCTCGAACTCCCTCCGGGCGGCACCGTCGTCGACGTGTGCTGCGGCACCGGGGCGATCGGGGCGGCGCTGCTGGCCTCGTCGCCGGGGATCGTCCTGCACGCCGCCGACGTGGACCCGGTGGCGGTGGCGTGTGCCCGTGCCAACGTGCCTTCCGCCGCCGGCGTGCACACCGGCGACCTGCTCGACGCCCTGCCACCGGAGCTGGCCGGCACCGTCGACGTGGTCGTCGCGAGCACCCCGTACGTGCCGAGCGCGGCCGTCGCCGCCATGCCGCCCGAGGCGCGCGAGCACGAGCCGCTCGTGACCCTCGACGGCGGCGGGGACGGGATCGACGTCGTGCGCAGGCTCGCCGCCCAGGCGCCGGCGTGGTTGCGCGCGGGCGGGCGCCTGCTCGTCGAGTGCGCGGGGCACCAGAGGCTCTCGGCGCGCGACGCGCTCGAAGGCGTCGGGTTCGCCGCGACGATCGCCCGCGACGACGAGCACGACGCGACCGTCGTCGCGGGCGTGCTCGATCACCCCGCGTGACCGTGATCATCGCGAGCGCGTGGCGTTACGGACGCTGGCCGTCAGCGACGCCACGTCGCTGACACGGGGCCGGGGCAAAGGCGGTCACTCGGCGCGTTCGGCGGCGCGCTTGCGTCGCCTGCCCTCGTGCATCGCCTGGACGCGGGCGACGGGGATCGTGCGGCCCTCGGCGACGAGCCCCTCGGGCAGGGCCTGCGGGGCCGGGAGGGCGTCGGGGTCGCTCCACGGGTCCGGGCGGGCGGGGGCGGTCGCGACGGTGATCTCGGCGGGCACCACGGTGTCCAGCTCGTCCCACGAGAGCGGGAACGAGACCGGCAGGCCGGGGCGCACGCGCGGGCTGTAGACCGCGGCGATCGTCGACCCGCCGGCGCGCGTGGGGTCGACGAACACCTTGCCGCCGCGGTCGGCGCGGATGAACGCGGTGGTCGCGATCCCGGGGTCGAGACGCTCGGTGTGCGCGGCCAGCGCGCGGGTGGCGCCGGCGACGTCCTCATGGGACGGGCCGGGGCGGAGCGGGACGAGGATGTGCACGCCCTTCGCGCCGGTCGACTTCACCACGCCCCGCAGGCCCGCGTCGTCGAGCGCGCGGCGCACCAGGTGCGCGGCGGCCACGACGGCGTCGAAGCCGGCGTCCTCCGGCGGGTCGAGGTCGAGCACGAGGTGCTCGGCGACCTCCATCGACGCGGCGCGCACGAGCGTCGGGTGGTACTCGATGGCCCGCTGGTTGGCGAACCACAGCAGCGTCGGCAGGTCGTCGCACAGCGCGTAGGCGACCTCGCGCTGCGACGTCTCGGCCCAGAACGACACCGTGCGCACGAAGTCCGGCGCGTACTTGGGGACGTTCTTCTGCATGAACGGCTTCTGCCCGCGCAGCGCCCGCACCACCGACAGTGGGCGCCCGGCCAGCGCAGGCAGCATCCGCGGCGCCATCGTCTCGAGGTAGTCGACGAGCTCGCGCTTGGTCACCCCGGCGCCCGAGAACAGCTCCTGGTCGAGGTTGGTCAGCGCGACGCCGTGACGCTCCTCGCCCGCGCTCGCCTTCGCCACACGCCGACCTTCCCGGGCGCCCGCCCCGACGGCAAGGTCCGTCGATCAGGAGCGCGTCGTGCACCCCGCGCCGGCCGGTCTGCTCGATGAGGTGCCCCTGATCTCCACGCGGCGGACCGCGACCGCAGCGGTGCGATCACGGCGACGATCACCGGTAGCTCCCGATCACCTGATCGAGGACCTCTTCCGCCGCCTCGTCCGGTACGTCCCGCCTCGCGCCGGAGCAGGGGGCGGGGGGTCGAGGCGGCGGGCCGCGGGGATGAGAGAGTCCTCGCCCGGCAGCCTCGCGTGCCACGGAACGCGGTCGGATCTTCACTCTCCGGAACCACCCGGAGAGACCACTCGTCCGTGGCGCCCACGCTGCCGTTGAGAGGGAGGCGTCGTAGGGACGGCGCGAACCGTCGAGAGGAGCACGGTGGGTCGGCACACCTGGATGGAGATCGGGGCCGAGGCCAAGGAGGGCGCTCGTCGCCGGATCGGCGGCCGCGTCGCCGCGCTCGTCCTCGGGCTCATCGCGCTGGCCGGCCTCGGCAGCGTCGGCGCGGTCGCGATGGCCGTGCCGAAGGCCGCCATGCCCTGCGAGGACAACGTCAAGGCGTGTGCCCGACTGTCGACGAACGAGGCGTGGCTCTCCGACGGCCAGGGCAACATCATCCGTGGCCCGGTGCGGATGAACCACGGCTCGCCCGGCAACGAGACCCCGGTGGGCTTCTTCTCGGTGCAGCGCAAGGAAGAGGTCCACCTCTCCAAGGAGTACGACAACGCACGCATGCCCTGGTCGGTGTTCTTCGACGACAACGGCCGCGCGTTCCACGGCGGCGACCCGGCCCGCCAGTCGGCGGGCTGCGTGCGCATGGCCGACCCCGACGCCCAGGCCTTCTTCAACGGCCTCGAGGTCTACGACCGGGTCCAGATCGTCGAGTGACCCATGTGCGCACTTTCCGGGCGTATGGGCCCGGAAAGTGCTCACGTACGGAGGCGCAGGGACCGCAGACGGTTGAGGGCGGCGGCGACCTCGTGACGGCGGGGGCGGGCGATGTCCTCGGAGCGCCCGTCGAGCAGCGCCCCGAGACCCTGCCGGTCGAGCTCGGCGTCGAGCAGGTCCAGGCCCTCGGCGAGCGTGATCGTGCCGTCGAGGACGCCGTCGGAGAGCAGCGCCAGCGCGCGCCCGATGCCCGCGACCTGCGAGCGGTCGGTGATCTGCTCCACCGCGGAGAGGTCGATGTCGTTCTCGCCGAACGTCAGTGTGTCGCGGCCCCGGGCCGTCACCCGGCGCTTGCCCTTCGCCGTCGGATCCAGCGAGCCCGGGTCGACGACGCGCGGCGTGACCTCCGGGAAGCCGGTGTGCTCGACGGTCCGCGCGGGCCCCGCGGCCGCGATCTCGTGGGCGCGCGCCGTCACGTCCGACGCGCGGTACGCGTCCATCATGATCACGGTGTCGGCGACGCCGAGGTAGTCGCCCGACCCGCCCATCACCAGCACCGTCGACACCCTGTGCTCGGCGTGCAGCGGGCGGACGCGCTCCACGAACGGCACCAGCGGCTCGGTCGCGATCAGCTGCTGCATCCGCGCGTCGCGGATCATCATGTTGGTCGCCGACGTGTCCTCGTCGATCAGCAGGACGTCCGCGCCCGCCTCGACCGCCTCGACCGTCGACGCCGCCTGGCTGGTCGAGCCCGAGGCGTTGGTGGTCGAGAAGTCGTCGGTCGGCTCGCCGGAGGGCAGGTGCGCGACGAACGCCGACACGTCGTCGTGGATCACCGCGCGCCCGTCCTCGGCGCGAAGCTTGACCGCGTCGGACCGCGTGACCACCTGCTCGCGCCCGTCGCCGGGCACGTGGTCGTAGACCCCGGCCTCCAGCGCGCGCAGCAGTGTCGACTTGCCGTGGTACCCGCCGCCGACGATCAGCGTGACGCCCTCGGGCACGCCGAGGCCGCTCACCTCCCCGGCGTTCGGGGCCGTCAGCGTCACCTGCAACGAGGACGGGCCCCCGAACGGCGTCGCCCCGTCCAGCGGTCGGTCGTCGACGCCGCTGCGCCGCGGCAGCACCGCGCCGCCGGCGACGAACGCGACCAGCCCGCGCCCGGCGAGCGCCGCACGCAGCGCCACGGCGTCCTCGACGGTCTCGACGAAGGTCCGGGCCGCGTCCACGTCGGCCGAGCAGATCGCGTCGCGGGCGGCGCCCGGCAGGGTCTCCCCCAGCAGCGTGGCCGCCTCGCGCCCCAGGATGCGCCGCTTCGGCCCCGGGAAGGGGACGCCGACCTCGACCGTCACGACGCCGTCGGAATCCACCGTGCCGGCGCTGCGGTCGAGTACCTCGGGCCCGCCCGCGTCGACGTGCACCGGCGTGCCCCGCAAGGAACGACGCAGCCCGCGCAGCAGGAACGCGGCGAGCGCGCGGCGGCGGTCGGCCGTCGTGTACAGGTCGGCGGGCAGGCCGGCGTCGGTCACGGTCAGCCGGACCCGACTCGGCGGTGCGAACGGGTCGGCCTGCACACGCAGCACCTCGAACCGGAGGCCGGCGACGTCCCAGGCGCCCGACAGCGACTTGTAGCGCCCGTAGCTCGCGCCGTCGAGCGAGCGCAGGGAGGCGGCCAGACCGGACCCGCCCAGATCGGAGCGCTTAGCCATGGTCGGGATGGTGCCCATCGGGCGCGGCCTTCACGCCCGGGGGAACTCCGGGCGCCCCCCGCGCGTCTTCTGTCACAGATGACCGGACAGAATCGTCCGGTTCCTGCCACCCCGTCCCCGGAGCAGAACAGACGACCATTTCACGGGAGGACCCCCCACGCACAGGGGAAACATCGCTCAGGCGATAGTGGAACCGCTCACAACGTCGTGTCCTATCCACAGAGGAGCGCCGTGATCGTCCTCGGCCTGTCCGGTCTGCCGCACTCGCAGGAGCACCTGCGACGCACCCACCCCGACATCGCCCCGCTCGACGCGCGGATCTGTCAGGGCCTCGACAGCGCCGCCGCGCTGGTCGTCGACGGCCGCCTCGTCGCGGCCGCGGCCGAGGAGCGGTTCACCGGCGAGAAGGGCACCGGGGCGCTGCCCGCGCAGGCCATCGCGTCCTGCCTCGCGGAGGCCGGCCTGACCCCCGACGACGTCGACCTCGTCGCCCACGGCTTCGACTACGAGCGCCACCGCCGCGCCTTCGAGCTCGCCGGCGCCCCGTTCGACGAGGTGTACGCGAGCGCCACCGTGATCGACGGGCTCACCGAGCTGGGCTGGACGCGCGTCGCCGAGCGCTTCCGCCCCGTGCGCCACCACGTCGCGCACGCCGAGTCCGCGCTGGCCCCGAGCGGGTTCGACCGCGCCCTGGTCGTGGTCAGCGACGGCATGGGCGAGGCGGAGTCGCTGTCGGTGTTCCACGCCGTGGGTGACGAGCTCGAGCTGCTGCACACCGTCCCGATCGCGGCGTCGCTCGGCATCCTGTACTCGATCGCGACCCGCTTCCTCGGGTTCCAGTTCAACAACGACGAGTACAAGGTCATGGGGCTCGCCCCGTACGGCGACCCCGAGCGGTTCCGCCCGGTGTTCGAGAAGCTCGCCCGTGCCGACCTCGAGCGCGGCACCGTGGTCGTCGACTGGCCCGCGGGCAGCCTCACCGAGCCCGCCGAGGGCTACCCGCACGCCCGGGCGTTCCTCGCGGAGGCGGCGTTCACCCCGCAGGTCCCCGACGGCGACATCCACCGCGACGAGGCGGACTTCGCCGCCGCGCTGCAGGAGCGCCTGACCACCGTGCTCGTCGAGCTCGTGGGCCACTGGCTCGAACGCACCGGCGAGCAGAACCTCGCCCTCGCGGGCGGCACGTTCCTCAACTGCAAGTCCAACCAGTCGATCGCCGACCTGCCGGGTGTCGACGCGATGTTCGTCCAGCCCGCCTCGGGTGACGACGGCTCCGCCCCGGGTGCCGCCTGGCACGTCGCGCGCACCGAGGGTGGCGGCCTCGCGCCGGTCACCGGGCCGTTCGACCCCTACCTCGGCCCGGCCTACACCGCCGACGACGTGCGCGCCGAGCTCGACGCGCGCCCCGAGCTGACGTGGACGTGGGTCGGCGAGACCGACGAGTACTACGCCCGCGCCGCCGAGGACATCGCCGCCGACCGGATCGTCGCCTGGTTCTACGGGCGCATGGAGTTCGGGCCGCGCGCGCTGGGCCACCGCTCGATCCTCGCCCGCCCCGACGGCGACCGGATCAAGGAGCGGATCAACGGCGCGGTGAAGTTCCGCGAGGCGTTCCGCCCGTTCGCCCCCGCGGTGCTCGACGAGGACGTCGACCGGCTGTTCGTCACCCGCGGCTTCGAGCCCGACCGGTACATGCTCTGCACCGCGCAGGTCCGGCCCGAGGCCCGCGGGGTCGTCGAGGGGATCGTCCACGCCGACGACTCCGCGCGCATCCAGACCGTGAGCGACGACCTCGCTCCCGGCTTCGCCCGCCTGCTGCGCGAGGTGAAGGCGCGCACGGGATCGGGCGTCGTCGTCAACACGTCGTTCAACGTCAAGGGCCAGCCACTGATCATGGCGCCGGGCACGGCGCTCGACACGTTCGCCGGGATCGCTCTCGACCGCCTCTACATCGAGGGGTACGTCGTGGAGTCCCGGACGGGCACGAAGGACGCATGACCGGAATCCGACCCCTGCTGCGGGAGGACCTGCCCGCCGTCGCCGCCCTCTACGAGCGGCTCGTCCGTTCCGGAAGGGACACACCCCCGGCACCCCTGGCCGGCTACCTGGCCCGGACGACGCTCGACGCCGTCTGGGCCGACCCGGAGATCCCGCCGCTGGTGGCCGAGCGCTCCGACGGCAAGGTCATCGGTTTCCTGGGCTCCTACCCGCGCCGCCTGCGCCTCGACGGGCGGGCGCTGCGGGTGGGCTGTTCGGGGCACCTGGTGGCGGACCCGTCGACGCCGGGGATCGGGGCGCTGCTCACCCGGGCCTACCTGCGCGGGCCGCAGGACCTCACGATCACCGACGGCGCCACCGACCTCATGCGCCGCATGTGGCGCCAGCTGCGCGGGCGCGTGCGCACCGCGCCGTCGTTCGCCTGGTACCGCGTGCTGCGCCCCACCTCGGCGGTCGCCGCGCACCTCGGTGACCGCGGGCGTGCGGTCCCGGGCCCGCTGCGCGCGGCCGGCGGCGGCCTCGACGCGCTCGCGCGCCGGCTCCCGCGGATCGGGGCCCGGCCCGCGCCGGCGCCGGACCCGGAGCTCGCCTCCGAGCCGCTGACCGTCGAGGCGCTCGTCGAGCAGACCGCCGAGGCCCCGCGGCACTGGCGCCTGCACCCCGACTACGACGCCGCCTACCTCACGGCGCTGTTCACCGAGCTCGACACGGTGGCGCCGGCGCGCGGGGAGGTCGTCCGCACGCTCGTGCGGGGCCGCGGGGGCAAGGTGGTCGGCTGGTACGTCGCGTTCGCGCCGGAGGGCGGGATCGTGCAGGTCCAGCAGCTCGCGAGCACCACGGGCGACCCCGGCCCGGTGCTCGACCACCTCCTCGCCGACGCGGACGCCCGCGGCGCGGCGGCCGTCTCCGGGCGGCTCGAGCCCTCGCTCGCCGAGGCCGTCCGCGAACGTCGCTGCCTCGTGCGCCCGACGGCCTGGGCGCTGGTGGACTCGAAGGACCCCGGCGTGCTCGCGGCCCTCGACGCCGACGACACCCTGCTGACACGACTCGACGGTGAGTGGTGGATGGGCCACCACGTGCTCTGGACCCAGGGAGTACACGCATGACCGGTCTGACGGTCTACTCGACCTGCCCACAGTCCAAGGACGTGGCGGCCTCGGACTACCTCGACGCGGTCGCCGCGACCGCGCGGTGGAGCGAGGACGCCGGCTGCGCGGGGATGCTCGTCTACACCGACAACGGGATCGCCGACCCGTGGCTGGTGGCGCAGACCGCGATCGCCGCGACGACGCGCCTCGCCCCGCTGGTGGCCGTCCAGCCGGTGTACATGCACCCGTACACGGCCGCGTCGATGGTGTCGTCGCTGGCCTACCTGCACGGGCGCGCGGTGCACCTCAACATGCTCGCCGGCGGCTTCAAGAACGACCTCGTCGCGCTCGGCGACCGGACCGAGCACGACGACCGCTACGCGCGCACCGTCGAGTACACCCAGATCCTCACCGCCCTGCTGCGCGGCGAGACCGTCACCCGCGACGGACGCTGGCACCAGGTCGAGAACCTGCGCCTGGCGCCCGCGCTGCCCGCCGAGCTCAGGCCCGAGGTCCTGATCTCCGGCTCCTCCCCCGCCGGGCGGGCCGCGGCGGAGGAGATCGGCGCGACGCCGATCCGCTACCCGGAGCCGCTGGGCTCCGATGCGGCCGCCGACGTCTCCGCCGGGCTCGATGGTCCGGCTCCGCTTCGCTGCGCGTCCGGGGGCGGGGTGCGGATGGGCATCATCGCCCGCGACGACGCCGACGAGGCGTGGCGCGTGGCCCACGGGCGCTTCCCCGCCGACCGCGCGGGCCAGGTCGCGCACGCGATGGCGATGCGGGTGTCGGACTCGCACTGGCACCACCAGCTCACGGCGGCGGCGAAGGTCTCGACGCCTCCCGCCGCGCTGGACGCGGAACCGGAGCCCTACTGGCTCGGGCCGTTCGAGAACTACCAGTCGTTCTGCCCGTACCTGGTCGGTTCGCACGACCGGGTCGCCGCGGAGGTCGCCCGCTACGTCGAACGCGGCACCGACGTCTTCGTGCTCGACATCCCGCCCGCGGCCGAGGACCTCGGCCACGCCGGCGAGGTGTTCGCCCGGGCCGGCGCGGCGGTGGGCGCGTGAAGCACCTGCAGGATCTGCTCGCCGTCTCGGCGGAGCGCCACGCCGACCGCCCCGCGCTCGTCGGCACCGACGAGACGATGACCTACGCCGAGCTCGACGGGGCGGTCAACCGGGTCGCCCACGTGCTGCTCGAGCACGGCCTCACCCCCGGCGCGCGGGTGTGCGTGCTCGCCGAGAAGGCCCCGTGGACGATCGCCGCGCTGATCGGCACCCTGCGCGCGGGCGGCGCGTACGTGCCGGTCGACCCGGCCGGGCCGGCGTCGCGGGTGGCGCGGATCGTCGGTGCTGCCGAACCCGAGGTCGTGCTCGTCGACGCCGCGTCGCGCGCGCTGCTCGACGAGGTGCTCGCCGAGCTGCCGGAGCAGCGGCCGGTCGTCGGGGCGATCGACGTCCAGGAGGGGCTCGCGTTCACCCGCGACGGCCTCCTCACCGCGGCGACCACCGACCCCGCCGTCACGCCGACCGACCTCGCCCATCTGCTCTTCACCTCCGGCTCCACCGGGGTGCCGAAGGGCGTGATGATCAACCACGACACGGTCCTCGCGTTCGTCGACTGGGGGCTGCGCCACTTCGGCACGCGCCCCGGCGACCGGGTCTCCGGGCATCCGCCGCTGCACTTCGACCTGTCGACCTTCGACATCTACGCGACGCTCGCCGCGGGCGCGGAGCTGCACCTCGTCCCGGCCTCGCTGGGCGTCGACCCGAGGGCGACCGCGGCGTTCATCCGCGACCGGGCGCTGACCCAGTGGTTCTCGGTGCCGAGCGTGCTGACCTACCTGGCGCGGTTCGACGTCGTCGCCCAGGACGACTTCCCGGCGCTCGAGCGGCTGCTGTGGTGCGGGGAGGTCCTGCCGACGCCGGTCCTCGCGCACTGGATGCAGCGGCTGCCGCACGTGCGGTTCACCAACCTCTACGGCCCGACCGAGGCGACGATCGCGTCGTCGTGGTTCGACGTGCCCGAGGTGCCCGCCGACGAGACCGTGCCGGTACCGATCGGGTACGCGTGCGACGGCGAGGAGCTGCGGGTCCTCGACGACGCCATGGCCCCGGTACCGCCCGGCGAGGTCGGCGACCTCTGGATCGGCGGGGCGGGCCTGTCGCCGGGCTACTGGCGCGACCCGGAGAAGACGGTCGCCGCGTTCGTGCCGGATCCCTCGGGCGAGCGGCTCTACCGCACCGGCGACCTGGCCCGGGCCGATGACGACGGCATCGTGCACTTCCTGGGCCGGGCGGACTCGCAGGTCAAGAGCCGCGGCTACCGCATCGAGCTCGGCGAGATCGAGGCCGCGCTCGCGACGGTGCCCGGGATCCGCGAGGTCGCGGTCGTCGGCGTCGAGACCGGCGGCTTCGAGGGCACGACGATCTGCTGCGCGTACTCGGTGGCCGAGGGCCACGTGCTGCCCGCCACGGACGTGCGACGGCGGCTGACCGAGCTGGTACCGAAGTACATGGTGCCGGCGCGGTGGGCGGAGCTCGACGACCTGCCCCACAACGTGAACGGGAAGATCGACCGCCCGGCGCTGCGGGACCGTTTCGCGCCCGCGGACGCCACGACAGGAGGACGTTGAGCCATGCCCGACGCCACCACCGGGCCCCTGACCGAGCGACTGGCCGACCTGGTCCGCGACCGTCTCGGCGTCGAGGTGCCCGCACCCGACACCGACCTCGTCGCCGAGGGCCTGCTCGACTCGCTCGCGCTGGTGACGCTGATCGTCGGCCTGGAGGACACCTTCGGCTGCCAGCTGCCGCTCGACGACTTCGACATCGACCGCTTCCGCAGCGTGGAGGCGATGGCCGCCTTCCTCACCGAGGTCGGGGTGACCGGATGAGCGCTCCGGCGACGGGCTTGGACGACGTCGACGGGCACCTCGCCGCCGTGGTCGAGCGCCTCTCCGCGCCGCCGGCCGACCGCGACCCGCTGCTGTGGGCCGCGCACGAGGCCGCCCTGTGCGCCCGTGCGCTGCTGGCGATGCGGGCCGGCGCCGACTCGGGTGTGCAGGCCGACTGGTCCTCGGTGCTCGCGTCGGCCCGCGCCTCGATGGCCGCGGTGTCGTACGCGCGGCGGGAGGTCGGCTAGAGCGCGCGGACGGGCAGGTCGTGCGCCTCGCCGACCGCCGCGCTGGAGAGCTCCCCGGCGTGGGTCGCGAGGCCCTCGGCCAACCCGGCGTCGGCGGCCAGCGCGTCGCGCCAGCCGCGGTCGGCGAGCGCCAGCGCGAACGGCAGGGTCGCGTGCGTGAGCGCGTGGGTGGAGGTGTTCGGCACCGCGCCCGGCATGTTCGCCACGCAGTAGAACAGCGTGTCGAAGACGGGGAACGTCGGGTCGGAGTGCGTCGTCGGGTGCGACGAGGCGAAGCAGCCGCCCTGGTCGATGGCGATGTCGACGAGCACCGCGCCCGGCTTCATCCGCGCCACGAGCGCGTCGGGCACCAGCGTCGGGGCCTTCGCGCCCGGCACGAGGACGGCGCCGACGACGAGGTCGGCGTCGAGCACGGCGCGCTCGAGGTTGTCGACGCTCGAGTACATCGTCTGCACACGGCCCGCGTAGCGCGCGTCGAGGGCACGCAAGGTGTCGAGATTGGTGTCGAGCACGGTGACGCGCGCGTGCATGCCGACCGCCATCTGGACCGCGGAGGCGCCGGAGACGCCGCCACCGATGACGACGACGTGGCCCGCGGGCGCGCCGGGGACGCCCCCGAGCAGCAGGCCGCGCCCGGCGTTGGAGCGCATGAGGTGGTACGCCCCGACCTGCGGGGCGAGGCGTCCGGCGACCTCGCTCATCGGGGCGAGCAGGGGCAGCGCGCCGTTCCGGGTCACCGTCTCGTAGGCGATCGCGGTGGTGCCGGCGTCGAGCAGGGCCTGGGTGCACTCGCGGGAGGCGGCGAGGTGCAGGTAGGCGAAGAGCGTGAGGTCCCCGCGCAGACGGTGGTACTCGGACGCGACCGGCTCCTTGACCTTGACGACCATGTCGGCGTCGCCCCATACGTCGTCGGCGTCGGTGAGAATGCGGGCGCCGGCCTGCTTGTACTCGTCGTCGCCGAACGCGGAGCCCAGTCCGGCGCCCTGCTCGACGGTCACCGTGTGGCCGTGCGCGACGAGCTCGCGCACGCCACCGGGCGTCAGGGCGACCCGGAACTCGTTGTCCTTCACCTCGGCGGGCACCGCGACCTTCATCGTGCGTCTCCATCCCTCGACTACCCCCAAGCGTGAAAGTTCCTGCGCTGTGATCGGTATATGACTGCAGAAGATTCTGTAAATTTGCCGTATGCGTGAAGGATCGGACGATGCCGTGCCGTCCACAGCACCTTCGCCGAAGGATGTGCGGGGCCTCGACGAGGTCGATCGCGCGCTGCTGGCGCAGCTCGTCGCCGACGCCCGGGTCACCAACGCGGCGCTGGCCGAAGCGGTCGGCGTCGCCCCGTCGACCTGCCTCGCCCGGGTGCGGTCGCTGCGCGAGCGCGGGGTCATCCGCGGGTACCACGCGGACGTCGATCCGGCGGCCGTCGGTCTGCCGCTCCAGGCGATGATCTCGGTGCGGCTGCAGAGCGACTCCCGCGACCGCCTGGGCGAGTTCACGGGGCTGGTGCGCCGGCTGCCGGAGGTGCGCGACGTGTACTTCGTCGCGGGCGAGGACGACTACCTCCTACACGTCGCGACCGCCGGCACCGGCGCGCTGCGCGACCTCGTGGCGCGGCTCAACGGCCATCGCGACGTGGCGGGCACGGTCACCAGCCTGATCTTCGACCACCTCCGGGCGGTGCCGGAGCCCGGCTCGTAGGCTGCCGCCCGTGATCGTCGGCCTGACCTTCGTGGTCCTCGTGCTCGCGCTGGCGTGGGCGCTGTGGTGCGCAGTGTCCGCGGCCGTCGGCCAGGCCCCGACGGTGCACCACCGCATCGGGCTGCTGGTGCTCGAGGGCGTGGCGCTGGTCGTCGCGCTGGTGATCGTCGTCGGACTGGTCGTCGAGGGCGGGCGCACCACGGGCGCCGTCGTCGAGATCGTCGGCTACCTCGTCGCGACGCTGATCGTGCTGCCGATCGGGGCGGCGCTGGCCCACGGCGAGCGCACCCGGTACGGGTCGATCGTGCTGGCGGTCGCCGGCGTCACGCTCGCGGTGCTGTCGCTGCGCACGGGCCAGGTGTGGACGGTGACGGGTGCCCGCTGAATCGTCAGGGCGCTCCCTGTCCGGCGGCCCCGGGCGCGTGCTGCTCGTCGTCTACGTCGTGTTCGCGATCTCCGCGGGCGCCCGCGCGCTGTACCAGATCGCCGTGCAGTTCGAGCGCGCGCCGGAGGCCTACCTGCTCTCGGCGTTCGCGGCGGCGGTCTACCTCGTCGCCGCGGTCGCGCTGGGTCGTGGGGCGCGGCGGGTGGCGCTCGTGGCGGTGATCATCGAGCTGGTCGGCGTGCTCGGGATCGGGACCCTGTCGCTGCTGCGCCCGCAGGACTTCCCCGACCCGACGGTGTGGTCGGACTTCGGCATCGGCTACGGCTTCGTCCCCGTCCTCCTGCCGATCCTGGGCCTGCTCTGGATCCGCCGCGCCTCACGAACGTGAGCACTTTCCGGCGCTATAGCACCGGAAAGTGCTCACGAAGGAAGGCGCGGACGGCGGCGTTGAAGGCGGCGGGTGCCTCGAGGTTGGGGTAGTGCGCGGCCTTCTCGATCTCGACGACGTCGTGCGCGACCTCGCGGGCCGGCCGCTGGTGGTCGGGGGCGTCGAGCAGACCGACGACGGCGAGGACGGGGATGCGCAGCGCGCGGGCGCGCCGCGCCGCGTCCTCCACCGGCGTCGCCAGCACCGGCGGGCCGTCGGGCACGTGGTTCTCCAGCGTCGCGACCGTCATCGCCCGGACGTGCTCGACCACCGCCGGGTCGACGTCGTCGAGGGGCCGGTCGATCCCGAAACCCAGTGCGAGGAAGATCTGCATCCACGTCTCCGGGTCGCGGTCCTGCTCGGCCTGCCGCCAGCGGGCGAGCAGCTCGACGGTGGCGGGGTCGCGCCACTCCGGCTCCCCCGCGCCGGCGCCGCTGACGACGAGGCGCTCGACGAGCTCGGGGGCCTCGAGCGCGACGTCGACGGCGGTGCGGGCGCCCAGCGAGATGCCGACGAGCGCCGCCGGCCCGAGGGCGAGTGCGCGCAGGAGCGCGGCGACGTCGTCGGCGTGCCGGAAGGGGGCGGTCGGGGTCGGCGACGCGCCGTGGCCCCGGAGGTCGGGGGCGACGACGCGGTGGGTGCGCGCGAGCTCGGCGATCTGGGGGTCCCAGAGGCGGTGGTCCAGCGCGCCGCCGTGCAGGAGGACGACGGGCGGGCCGTCGCCGCGGTCGACGTGGTGCAGCATGACAACCAAGGTGTCATACCTGCCACCACTATGACAACATGGGTGTCATGAGCGAGCCCGGTACCCGCCTGGCCGCGGTGTTCGACGTCCTCGGACCGCTCTACCGGCGGGGCGTGCGTGCCGTGGAGCAGGAGGGCGGCATGCCCGTCGGGGTCCGCGCGGTCCTCGACGCGCTGGCCGGCTGCGGGGCGGCGACGGTGCCCGCGCTCGGGCGTACGCTCGCGCTCTCCCGGCAGTTCGTGCAGCGCTCGGTCGACGACGCCGCCGGGCGCGGGTGGGTACGCACGCGCGAGAACCCGGCGCACCGCCGCTCGGTGCTCGTGGAGCTCACCGCCGAGGGCGAGGAGGTGCTCACCGACGTCCGCGACGGCGAGCGCCGGGAGCTCGGGGCCGTCGAGGCGGACCTCGACGCCCAGCTCGACCCCGGCGACCTCGACGCCTGCCTGCGCGTCCTGCGCGCCCTGAGCACCCGCCTCACCGACCACCCCATGTGAGTACTTTCCGGGCCTGGAGGCCCGGAAAGTACTCACATGGGCCCGGTCAGCCCAGCCCGGTCCCCGAGACGCCGCGACGCCAGTAGCCGTCGAGGTCGACCGCCGCGGTGGGCAGGAGCACGCGCAGGCGCCGGCGCACCGGACGCAGCGCCCCCGCCTCGGCGCCCATCCACGCGAACCCGTCGCCCGTGGGCGGGGTGAACGCGGCGACGCCCTCGTCGAGCAGGGTCGTGGCGCCCGGCGCGGCGCCGTCGCGGTGGCGCCAGTCGACCGTCACGTGCGGCGGGACGTCGCCGAGGTAGCCCTCCTCGGCCGCGTCGGCGACCTCGGCCACGACGTGCACGGGCACCGTCGACAGCTGGTCGATCCACCGGGCGAGCGCCGGCAGCGCGGTCTCGTCGCCGCCGATCAGGTACCAGTCGCGCGGCTCCACCGCG
Source organism: Actinomycetospora sp. 2LY8.5 (assembly GCF_057180585.1). Taxonomy (NCBI): domain Bacteria; kingdom Bacillati; phylum Actinomycetota; class Actinomycetes; order Pseudonocardiales; family Pseudonocardiaceae; genus Actinomycetospora; species Actinomycetospora sp. 2LY8.5. Next base: position 97,018 of record NZ_JBXUHE010000013.1, on the reverse strand, counting down.
AGGCTCGAGCGCGGCCCGTGCAGCCACAGCGCGCCACGCGGGTCCTCGGCCCACGTCCCGGCGAGCCCACCGCCGTGGCGCACCAGGTCGATCTCGACGACGCCGGCCGCGGGGTCATGACGGCGCAGCGTGTACTCCCGGTACGGCCGCGGAGTGCCGGCCGGGGGCACGACGAGCCCGCGCGCGTTGAGCGCGGGCTCCGGCGGCTCCTCGCCCGCGACCGCCGGGAAGAACACCTTCGCGTGGTCGGTCGGCCCCGCGACCGGCAGATCCTGCAGGTCGCCCGCGAGCCGGACCCGCCGCATCCGCGGGGTCAGGTCCCACGCCTCGACGACCTCCACCCGCCGCGGACGGAACGCCTCCGGGGTGTGCTCGACGTGCGAGACGATCGGGGCGTCGCGGACCACCATGCGCCCTACGTTAACGAGCCCGTCGGCGCAGGTACTGCTCGGTGAACCACGCGTCGCGCACGACCGTCGGCCCGAGGCGCTCGCCGGTGTCCACGACGCGGCGACGGGAGCGGTTCAGCGAACCCCGGACCAGCTCCTCCATGGCGCGGTGCAGCTCGGCGTCCTCGCTGATGCCCCAGCCGAAGTCGCCCTGCGCGTCCGCGGTGTAGCCGTCGAGCGACGTCAGCATCGAGTAGATCAGCCGGCCGATGGCGCGCCGTTTCTGATTGCGTTTCACAACTGGTTCGAGCGTAGCGGTTCGTGCTACGACTCGGGAATGCTCCCGTTGCTCGCCGACGCCGTCGGGCCCGATCACGTGCTCCCGGGCGACGACCCGTCCGTCGCGGAGCTGTGCGCCGACGAGGCGCTCGGTGTCCCGGCCGGCACGCCGGCGTACGTGGTGTGGCCGGGCGACCGTGACGAGGTGGCCGCGGTGGTGCGCGCGGCCCGCGTCGCCGGGGTGCCGCTCACCGCGCGCGGGGCCGGCACCGGGCTCTCCGGCGCGGCGACCCCCGACGACGGCGCCGTGCTCGTGTCGTTCGCGCGGATGGACCGGATCCTCGAGATCGACACCGCCGACGCCGTCGCGGTGGTCCAGCCCGGGGTCTCGCTCGCGGACCTGGACGACGCCGCCGGCGAGCACGGCCTGACCTACCCGGTGCACCCCGGCGAGACGTCGGCGTCCCTGGGCGGCACGGTCGCGACCAACGCCGGCGGCATGCGGGCCGTGCGCTACGGCGTCACCCGCTCGCACGTGCTGGGACTGGAGGCGGTGCTCGCCGACGGCTCGGTGGTGCGGACGGGCGGGAAGCTCACGAAGATCTCGTCGGGCTACGACCTCACCCAGCTGCTCGTGGGCTCGGAGGGCACGCTCGCGCTGGTCACCGAGGTGATCGTCCGGCTGCATCCGCGCCTGCCCGCGCGGCGCACGGTGCTGGCCCCGTTCCCGTCCGCGGACGCGATGATCGCGGCGGTCGGGTCGGTCGTGTCGTCGGGGCTGGACCCGGCGATCTGTGAGTACCTCGACGGGCCGACCATGCGCGCGGTCTGCACCGCCGCCGACCTGTCGCTGGGCCTGCCCGAGGACCTCGTCGACGCCCACCACCTGCTCGTCGAGCTCGCGGGACGGCGTCAGGAGCGGGTCGACGAGGACGCCGAGGAGCTCGCGGACGTGCTGTCCTCCGCCGGCGCCGCCGACGTCTTCGACCTGCCGGCAGGCTCGGCGCGCCGCCTCGTGGAGGCGCGCGAGAAGGCGTTCTGGGCGGTCAAGGCCGCGGGTGCCGACGAGATCGTCGACCTGGTCGTGCCCCGGTCGGCGATGGCGGCGTTCCTGTCCCGCGCCCGGGCGGCCGGCGAGGCGCACGGCTCGCGGGTGCTCGGGTGCGGGCACGCCGGCGACGGCAACGTGCACCTCGCGGTCTTCCAGCCCGACCCCGCGCTCCTGGGGAAGACCCTGTACGACGTCTTCGCCGCCGGGACCGCACTCGGCGGGGCGGTGTCGGGCGAGCACGGGGTGGGGCGCGCGAAGGCCCGTCAGCTCGCGGAGTTCGGCGATCCGGTGGCACTCGAGGTCGTCCGTCTCCTGAGGTCCGCCCTCGACCCCGACGGCACGCTGAACCCCGGGTGCTCGCTGCGCCGACCACGCTAGGGTCGTCGACGTGGCGGAGCTGGTCATCGCCCGCAACCCTGACGCGGGCTCGTCGCTGGGCTTCCTGCTCTGGCTGCCGCTCGGCGACGGCCTGGTGTTCCGCACCTCGGGCACGTGGCCGCGGACCAAGGCGCTGTACTGCCACCCCGCCGAGCCCGGGGAGTGGCCCGCCGACCCCGACGTCGTCGAACGCGTCGCGCTGCGCTCGTGCGCGCGGCGGGGCGCGGCGATCGACGTCGTGCTCGACCGAGCCCGCGAGAACCGGTCCCAGATCGTCTACACCCGCGGGCGCGGCCGGGACATGGTGTTCTGGCAGTCGCCGCGGACGCGGAAGCAGGCGCGACCGCAGGTCCGGACGCCGACGGCGCGGGCGCCCGGTGTGGACGAGTTCGAGATCGTCGTCGACGCCCACGAGCACTACCCGTACACGTTCCCGTCCCAGCAGGTGCGGACCGCCCGGCGCACGCTCCCGGCCGGCGACTACGGCGTGGTGCTCGGCGAGACGCTGGTGGCGTCGGTCGAGCGCAAGTCGCTGTCGGACCTGGTCTCTAGCGTCAGCAGCGGGCGCCTGCGCTTCGCCCTCGGCGACCTCGCCGCGCTCCCCCGCGCGGCGGTGGTCGTCGAGGACCGGTGGTCGCAGGTGTTCGCGCAGCGCCACGTCCGGCCCGCGCAGGTCGCCGACTCCCTCGCGGAGCTGCAGGTCCGGTGGCCGGCGATCCCGATCGTCTTCGCCGAGACGCGGCCGCTCGCCGAGGAGTGGACCTACCGCTTCCTGGCCGCCGCGCTGGTGTGGGCGCGCGACGAACACGCCGTCGGCACCCGGCTGCCGGGCGCGGTGCCCGAGCTGTCGGGCGAAGGGGCGCCCGAGCCGTCGACCGCGGAGGTGCGGGCGTGGGCCCGCGACCAGGGCATCGACGTGCCCGATCGCGGACGGCTCCGGCCCGAGGTGTGGGAGCGGTACCGGGCGGCTCACGGTTGTCCCGACGGGGATCACGACCGACACTCGTGAGCGTGGGCAACGATCTCGACGCCGTCGTCATCGGGGCCGGGTTCGCCGGGCTCTACGCGATCCACCGCCTGCGCGGGCTGGGCGTCTCGGTGCACGGGCTCGAGGCGGCCGACGGCGTCGGCGGCACCTGGTACTGGAACCGGTACCCGGGCGCGCGGTGCGACTCGGAGAGCTACTACTACTGCTACGCGTTCTCCCACGAGCTCGAGCAGGAGTGGGACTGGTCGGAGCGCTACCCGGGCCAGGCGGAGATCCTCTCCTACCTCGAGCACGTGGCCGACCGGTTCGACCTACGACGGTCGTTCTCGTTCTCGACGCGCGTCGTGTCGGCCTCGTGGGACGGTTCGCGCTGGGTGATCGACACCGAGGACGGCGCGCAGTGGACCTGCCGGTGGCTCGTGACGGCGGTGGGCTGCCTGTCGTCGGCGAACGTGCCCGACATCCCGGGGCTCGAGACGTTCGCGGGCGAGTGGCACCACACCGGGCAGTGGCCGCACGAGGGTGTCGACGTCACGGGCCGGCGGGTCGGGGTGGTCGGCACCGGGTCCACCGGCATCCAGGCGATCCCCGTGCTCGCCGCGTCGGCCGGGCACCTGACCGTCTTCCAGCGCACGGCGAACTTCAGCATCCCGGCGCGCAACGCCCCGTTGTCCGCATCCGAGGCGGCCGGGTACAAGGCCGACTACGCCACGATCCGCGCGGTCCAGCAGGCGTCCACCAACGGCCACCCGTTCGTCGTCAGCGACGTCGACACGCTCGCGCTGACCGACGAGGACCGTCGCTCCCACTTCGAGCGTGCCTGGGAGCGTGGCGGCCTGCGGTTCCGCGCGGCGGTGCGCGACGTGCTCGCCGACCCGGCGGTCAACGAGAGGGCCTCGGACTTCATCCGCGCGAAGATCCGTTCGACCGTCTCCGATCCCGTCGTCGCCGAGACGCTCGTCCCGCGCGACCACCCCTTCGCCACCAAGCGCCCGCCGATCGACACCGACTACTTCGAGACCTACAACCGCGCGAACGTGTCGCTGGTGGACGTGCGCGCGGACCCCATCGCGTCGATCACGCCGAGCGGGGTGCGGCTGGCATCGGGAGCCGAGCACCCGGTCGACGTGCTGGTGTTCGCCACCGGCTTCGACGCCCTCTCCGGCCCGCTGCTGCGTCTCGGCCTGCGGGGCGCCGACGGTGTGACCCTGGCCGACACGTGGGCCGAGGGCGCGGCGACCTACCTCGGGCTCGGCGTCGCCGGGTTCCCGAACCTGTTCACCATCACGGGCCCCGGCAGCCCGTCGGTCCTCACCAACATGCCGACCTCGATCGAGCAGCACGTCGACTGGATCGCCGACCTCGTCGCGCACCTGCGCGCCCACGACCTCGACGCCGAACCGACTCCCGACGCGCAGGCGCGGTGGGCGGAGCACGTGCGCGAGGCGGCCGACGCGACGCTGCTGCCGCAGGCGGCGAGCTCCTGGTACCTGGGCGCGAACGTGCCGGGCAAACCGCGCGTGTTCCTGCCCTACGCCGGCGGGTTCGCCCGGTACCGCGAGATGTGCGACGCGGAGGCGGACGCGGGATACCCGGGCTTCGCGCTGCGCGCGCGGCGGCGGGCGAGCGCCTGACGTCGCCGGGTGCTGTCCAGAGGCGCGCTGCGCATGATGGCCGGCGGTGCTGCCGCCCGCCGAACGTGCCGCTCGCGTGCGAGGCGCGGACCCGGCCCGTCGCGAGAGGCACTCTCCGCGTGATCATCGGGCCTCGCGGCCTGCCGACCGTGCCGCTCGTGCCGCTCGTGCCGCTCGTGCCGCTCTCGGCGGTCGCCGGTCGCGCCGGTCGCGCCGGTCGCGCCGGTCGCGGCGGTCGCGGCGGTCGCGCCGGTCGCGGCGGTCGCGGCGGGGCACCCACGTCGCCGACTCTCTCGTCGGCGTGTCGCGCCGCCGAGCATGTGGCGATCCTGGCGTCACACGCCAGCCATGCCGCATCGCTCGCACCCCGGAGATCGTGGCGGCATCCTGTGACCCATCCCGTGGCTCAGGAGGCGGTCTGGAGGGCCGGTCGGTCGGGGTGGTCGGCGCGGACGACCAGATCCGCGACGCTGACCGGGTCGACCTCGTCGGCGTAGCGCGCGTAGGCGGGCAGGGTCCAGGCCTCGTCGGCCGGGGTGCGGCGCTGGAGCACCGTCTCGGAGAGGGCGAGGTGCACCGCGAGCTCCGCCGGCAGCCCGCGGCCGAGCAGCAGCGGGCCGTCGACGACCACCACGCCCGACGCGGGCACCGGGACACGCGGCGCCCGCGCCGCCCGCTCGACCTCCACGTCCCACAGCCGGGGCAGGACCTCCCCGCTGCCGCCGGGCCCGAGCGGGGCCAGCACCTCGCGCACGAGCGCGCCCGCGTCGAGCCAGTCGTCGTAGAACGAGTCCGGGTCGGTGCGCCCGCGCTCGAGGCGCACCGACGCCGGGCGCAGGAAGTCCCACGCCGAGACCCGCACCACCGGCCGCGAGCGCACCCGCAGCGGGTCGACCAGTGCGTCGGCGAGCACCTCCGGGCGGGCCGGCGGCGCCCCGTCGACCAGGACCCGGACGTGACCCGGCCCGGCGCTCTCGATCGCTGCGACGAGCTCGGCGGCGAGGGCCTCGGGGGTCAGGGGGCGGATCGGCATCGACCCCATGATGCGGCAGCTCCGTGCCGCGCCGTGCCGCCCGGGACGCCCGTGCCGCCCGGGACGCCTACGTCGCCGTGCGCTCCGACCGTGCCGCGTCCCGGATCGCTTCCTGGCCGGCGTGGTCCTCGGAGGCGAAGTCGGCCTCGTCGGCCTCGGGCGGGCGCGGGTGCATCAGCAGCAGGGCGCCCAGCGAGATCACCGCGCAGATCAGGATGTAGATCGAGATCCAGAAGCTCGATCCGGTGGCGGCCAGGATCGCCGCGGCGATCAGCGGCGCCGGGCCGCCCGCGGTGATCGAGGCGAGCTGATAGCCCAGACCGGCGCCGGTGTAGCGGATGCCGGTGCCGAAGCTCTCGGAGATCAGCGCCGCCTGCGGCCCGTACATCATGTCGTGGAAGACCAGCCCGAGGATCATCCCGAGCAGGACGAGCCCGCCGGTCCGCGTATCGAGCAGCGCGAAGTACGGGAACGCGTAGAGGCCGGTGAGCACCACGCCGATGCCGTACACCAGCCGCCGCCCGATCCGGTCGGAGAGCCAGCCGAAGAACGGCACGCTGACGATGCCGATGCAGGCGGCGAAGATCAGGTAGAGCAGCAGGTCGCTGCGCTCGAGGTCGAGCTGCTGGGTGCCGTAGACCAGCACGAACGAGGTGAACAGGTAGAACGGCGCCTGCTCGGCGGTGCGCACGAACATCGCCTTGAGCACGTCGCGCCACTGGGTGCGCAGGGTCTCGGCCAGCGGCAGCTTCGCGACCTTGCCGGACGTCTTGACCTGGGCGAACGCGGGCGACTCGAGCACCGTGAGACGCACCCAGAGCCCGATGCCGATGAGCACCACGCTGGCGATGAACGGCACCCGCCAGCCCCAGGCGAGGAACTCGGGGCCGGAGAACTGCCAGACCACGAACGTCCCGAGCGCGAGCCCGATCGGCACGCCCGCCTGCGGCCACGCCGCCATGAGACCGCGCTGGCGCCGGTGGCCCCACTCCATGGCCATGAGCACCGAACCGCCCCATTCACCGCCGACGCCGATGCCCTGCAGCACGCGCAGCAGCGTCAGCAGGATCGGGGCGAGCACACCGATCGTCTCGTAGGTGGGCAGCAGGCCGATGACGACCGTCGCCCCGCCCATGAGCAGCAGCGTCGCGACGAGGCTGTACTTGCGACCGATGCGGTCGCCGTAGTGACCGAAGATCGCGGCGCCGATCGGCCGCGCGGCGAAGCCGACGAACTGCGTCGAGAACGCCAGCAGGACGCCGCCGGCCTCGGAGTTCGCGAAGAAGAGCGGACCGAACACGAGCGCGGCGGCCGTGTTGTAGAGGAAGAAGTCGTACCACTCGATGGTCGTACCGACGGTGCTGGCGACGACGGCCCGGCGCTTGAGCGCCCGACGGTCGGCTCCGGCGGGGAGTGTGCTCATGGCGGACTATGCTTGCCATCACACTCACACAGGGCAATAGGTCCGGTGCTCCGCGTGACTACGCCGTTCGGACCAGCCGCTCAGATCACCGAGAAGCGGTCGGTCAGCGGCTCCCCGTCGGTCCGGGAGATGACGCAGCTGACCTCGCGGCCACCGCGCGTGGCCCCCGCCGAGCCCGGATCGGCGAACGCCGCCTGGCTCGGCACCACGGCGGTCATCCGCAGGTCGTCGCGGTCGACGCCGCTCGCGCTGGGCACGAGCAGGTCGGAGTCGACGTACATCGCACAGTAGGCGCGCCCGAAGTCGGCCAGGGCGGCCTCGCCCGGGTACGACACCGCGCGGCCCTCGCCGATCGGCGCGGTCGACGCGACGACCTCGACGTCGTGGGGCGTGCCGCACTGGGCGTCGGCGGCCTCGCCGAACCCGCCGCCGCTCGTCAGCTGCCCGCGCGCGCACTGGCCCTCGAACAGCGTGAACTCCTCGAGATCGCCGCCGGGCCCGAACGTCAGCACCTCGGGTCCGGCGGTGAACGGGCGCCAGCCGGCCATCAGCGCGCCGACCAGCAGCACCACGAGGACGGCGCCCACGGTCCCGGCGGCGAGCAGCACACGTCGCGGTACGGCCGGGCGCGTCGTCCTCACGGTGCTCAGTTCTCCTGCTCCACGTGCAGCGCCTGCTCCTCGACGGTGCCCGGCTCGCGGTCGAGTCCGGCGACCTCGCCGATCGCGTCGTCGGCGGGAAGGCCCGTGGGCTCGGCGCTGCCGTGCGCGGACGAGACCCCGAGCTCGACCTCGCGCTCCTCGTCGGCCAGCAGTTCGGCCTCCGTGGCGCCGTCGCCGCCCTGCGTGTCCAGCACCGCGGCGCCGCCGACGCCGTCGACGGCGTTCGCCGGGTCGTCGACGGACTCGTCGAGCTCGTCGATCGGCGTGTCCGCGAGCGGCCGGTCCGGCGGCCGCTCGGTCTCGGCCTCGGGCTCCTCCTGCGGCAGGCGGTAGTCGATGCTGGGGGACTCGGTCTCCCACTCCTGGGTGCCGCCGAGCCGCACGTCACGGCTGTAGCCCTCGGGGGCGTCCATGCCGTCCTCGAGTGGGTCGGCCTCCATGCGGTCCTCGTCCAGGACGACGGACGGCTCGGCGTCGAGGGCGGTGATGTCGTTCTCCACCTCGGCCTCGATCCGGTCGACGGGCTCCTCGCTCACGCGTCCTCGCTCCTCATCGCGACAGCGGCGGACAGTCTCCGCCGTCCCGCAGCGTTTCCCGTCAGCGGGTCCCGTCATGCGCGGGGCACGACGGGTGAGGGACGCGAGCGACGAGCGGCTCAGCCACGGATGCGCGTGGTGCTGCCGCCCCACTCCTTCGCGCGGAGCTCGAACTTCTGGATCTTCCCGGTCGACGTCTTCGGCAGCTCGTCGACGATCTCGACGTCGCGGGGGGCCTTGTAGCGCGCGATGGCGCCCTTGACGTGCTCGATGATGGCGTCGGGCTCCGCCGACTGCCCGGAGCGCAGGATGACGAACGCCTTCGGCCGCTCGCCCCACCTGTCGTCGGGCACGCCGACGACGGCCGCCTCGAGCACCGCGGGGTGCGAGAGCACCGCCTGCTCCACCTCGACCGTCGAGATGTTCTCGCCGCCGGAGATGACGACGTCCTTGGCGCGGTCGCGCAGCTCGACGTAGCCGTCCGGGTGCATGACCCCCAGGTCGCCCGAGTGGTACCAGCCGCCCGCGAACGCCTTGGCCGTCGCGTCGGGGTCACGGAAGTAGCCGGACATGACGTTGTTGCCGCGCATGACGATCTCGCCCAAGGTCTCGCCGTCGTGCGGCACGTCGACGAGCTCGACCGACGCCCAGTCCGTGCCATCCCCTTCGGCAGCAGTCTCGCCGAGCGTCTCCACCACGCGCAGCGGCTCGGTCTGGAGCATCCCGACGCCCTGGCGCGCCTGCAGCTTCGCCCGCGCGTGCTCCTCCAGCCCCCGCCACTGCTCCTGCCACTGGCACACGGAGTACGGGCCGTAGGTCTCGGTGAGCCCGTAGACGTGCACGATCCGGAAGCCCATCTTCTCCATCTCGAGGATGGTGGTCGGGCTCGGTGGCGCCCCGGCGGTGGTCACGACCAGCGCGTAGTCCAGCGTCCGCGACTGCGGGGCATTCATGATCGTCGTGACGACGGTCGGGGCGCCGTTGAGGTGCGTGACCCGGTGCTCGCCGATGAGGTTCCAGATCGCGTCGCCGCGCACCTCGCGCAGGCACACGTGGGTGCCGCCGATCGCCGTGATCGCCCACGGCGTGCACCAGCCGTTGCAGTGGAACATCGGCAGCGTCCACAGGTAGACCGTCGACGGGTCGTGGTACGAGTGGACGATCTCGCCGAACGAGTTCAGGTACGCGCCGCGGTGGTGGTACTGGACGCCCTTGGGGCGTCCCGTGGTGCCGCTGGTGTAGTTGATGCTGATCGTGGAGCGCTCGTCGGCGATCTCCCAGGCCAGGTCCTCGCCCTGGTCACCGCGGAGAAGCAGCTCGTCCCACGTCGCCCCCTCGACGCTCGCTCCCGCGTCCGGACCCTGCGGGTCGACGAGGGTGACGACCTCGCGCACGGTCTCCAGCGAGTCCGCGACGGGTTCGACGGTGCCCCGCAGCGCCGAGTCGACGATCAGCACGCTCGCCTGCGAGTGGTCGAGGATGTAGCGGACCTCCTCGCTCGACAGGCGCGTGTTCACCGCGACGAGCACGGCACCGGCCAGCGGCACGCCGAAGTGCGCGACGAGCATCGGCGGCACGTTGGGCAGCAGGCAGGCCACCCGGTCGCCGGGCTGCACACCGCTCGCCCGCAGGGCGCGGGCCAGGCGCTGGGCCTGCTCGGCGAACTGGGCGTACGTCGTGCGCTGCGTCCCGTGCACGATCGCGGTCTTGTCGGGGTAGACGTCGGCGGAGCGGCGCAGGAACGCCAGCGGCGTGAGCGGGGTGATCCAGGTCTCGGGCACGGTCACGCCCCGGATCATCGCCCTTCGCCGTGTGTCGGGCCAGGGCTCTCCGCGTCACGTCGCGCGTAGTCGGGACGCTCGTCGGAGCCGGGCGCCGTCTCCAGTCCCTCGGCCGCCCAGGCACGGAAGCCGCCGACGACGTCGGTCGCCCGGTGCAGGCCGAGGTCCTGCAGGGCCGCCGCCGCGAGCGACGACGTGTAGCCCTCGGAGCACAGCACGATCCACTGCTGGTCGTGGTCGACGGCCGCGGCGACGCGGGCGTCGGACGCGGGGTCGAGGCGCCACTCGAGGTGGTTGCGCTCGATGACCAGCGCCCCCGGCACCGTGCCCTCGTCGAGGCGCTGCCAGCCGGGACGGATGTCGACGAGCCGCCCGCCGGCCTCCACCGCCGCGGCGGCCTCGGACGGGCCGAGGCGGTGCAGGCGGGCCCGGGCGTCGGCGAGGATCTCGGCGATCGTGGTCACTCGGGGGCCTTCATTCGGGGGCCTGTCCCGGCTCGATCAGCTCCGAGCGCGTACGGCGCAGCACGCCTGCCTCGACGCCGTAGTACGACATCGCGGACAGCGGCGGCGAGTAGGCGTGGACGCTGACCGCGGTCTCGACGTTGCGGTTGGAGACGTCGTGTACGTGCCCGAGACCGAACGCGACGGAGCGGCCGGGGTCGAGCGCGCGGCGGCGCAGGCCGGGGCCGCGGGCGGGCAGCTCCTCGGCGGGGCAGTTGCTGTCGTCGTCGGAGCCCGCGGTCCAGCGCCACTCGGTCAGCGAGCCGCGCACGACGGTCAGCGCGCCGATCGAGCCGCCGTGGTCGTGGAGCTCGGCGGCCTGGTCGGTGGCCCAGGAGATCAGCCAGACGTCGAGGTGGTCGTCGGCGTGCAGGCGCCGCGACCAGCGGTGCACGGGGTCGACCTCGACGGCGTGGCGGCCCGCGTCGACCTCGGCGGCCACCTCACGGGTGAGGGCGAGGAGGTCGGCGAGGCTCGCAGGGGTCGGGCCGTCCTGCCAGCGGCGCAGGTCGGGACGGCGCGAGCGGGGGCGGGTGAAGGTGGAGCGGTCGTGGGCGGGGTGGTCGACCAGGGCGGTCACGGAACTCGTCCTCCGGGAGTGCGGGCGTCCACGCACACACGCCCCCGGGCGTCGCCGGCGGGACGGCCGATCGCGGAGGGAGGTGCGGTGCGCGGGCGAGGGGACGTCGCGGCCGGACGGCACGCGACTTCGACTCGTCAGGCCCGGCAACACCGCTGGTCGAACACGTGCGCACGACGGCTCTCCCACAGGGGGCCGAGGAGGAAGTGCTGCACGCGCACATTTGACCACGAGGCCGCGTGTTCGTCACGTGCGGGTCCCGATCCGCGCCACCGCATCGGGCGGGGTGTCGGTGGGCGGACCTAATCTGGAGAGGTTCGGCCACCACCACGCCCGGAGGACACCACGGAGCGCACCCTTGCGCCGCAGACCCGCACGCGCGGCTGGGTCCGGCGTCTCGCCCGCGACTGCTGGCGCCACCGGGCGCTGTCGGTCGCCGCCCTCACCGCCTCCGTGTTCGGCGTCAGCCTCGAGGCCGTCGGTCCGCTGCTCATCGGCACGGCGGTCGACCGCGCCGTCGCCGGGTCCACCGACGGGCTGGGGTGGCTCGTCGGCGCGATGGCCGCCATCGCGGTGGTCCGCTTCGGCGCGGCCTTCCTGCGCCGCTACCTCGGCGGGCGGCTCTCGCTCGGGGTGCAGCACGACCTGCGGCGGCGGGTGTTCGGTTCGGTCGCGCGCCTCGACGGCCCGAAACAGGACGCCCTGCGCACGGGCCAGGTGGTCTCGCGGGCGAACTCCGACCTCCAGCAGGTCCAGGGCCTGCTCGGCATGGTGCCGCTGGTCGCGGGCACGATCGGCCAGCTCGTCGTGTCCGTCGGGATCATGCTGTGGCTGTCGCCGCTGCTCACGGCCGTCTCGCTGGTGGTGCTGCCGGTCGGCATGGTGTTCACCGCCCGGATGCGCCGCAAGCTCTTCCCCGCGACGTGGTCGGCGAGCCAGCGCGCGGCCGAGGTCGCCCAGCACGTCGAGGAGACCGTCACCGGCGTCCGGGTCGTCAAGGGCTTCGGCCAGGAGGCGCGGGAGGTCGGTCGGCTGCGCGCGGCCGCGCGACGCCTCTACGCCGAGCGGCTGCGCGCGGCGTGGCTCAACGCCCGCCTGACCCCGACGCTCACGGCGCTGCCCACGGTCGGTCAGCTCGTCGTGTTCGCCCTCGGCGGCGCCATGGCGGTGAACGGCAGCATCTCGCTCGGCGTGTTCATCGCGTTCACCTCCTACATCGCCGCGCTGGTCGGGCCGGCGCGCCTGGTCGCGGGCCTCGTCGTCACCGGCCAACTCGCCCGCGCCGGGGTCGAGCGCGTCTACGAGCTCATCGACTCCCAGCCCGAGATCGTCGACGCGCCGGGCGCCCGTACCGTGCCGGACGGCCCGCTCGGGGTGCAGCTCGACGACGTGCGCTTCGGCTACGCGCGCAGCGAGCCGGTGCTCGACGGGCTCACGCTGGACATCACGCCGGGCGAGACGGTCGCGCTGGTCGGCACCGCGGGCTCGGGCAAGTCGACGGTGGCCCTGCTCGCGCCCCGGTTCTACGACGTCCAGGGCGGCGCGCTGCGCATCGGCCCGCCCGACGACCTCGCGGACGCGGAGCAGAAAGGGGAGCACGCCGATAGGGGAGCCGGGCCATCGATGATCGACGTGCGCGACCTGCGGCTGGACTCCCTGCGCCACGCGGTGGGCGTGGTGTTCGAGGAGGCGTTCCTCTTCTCCGACACGGTGCGCGCCAACATCGCCTACGGGTGCCCGGACGCGACCGAGGAGCAGATCCGCGCGGCGGCCGTGGCCGCGCAGGCCGACGCGTTCATCAGCGAGCTGCCCGAGGGCTACGACACCCGCGTCGGCGAGCGCGGGCTCACGCTCTCCGGCGGCCAGCGCCAGCGCGTCGCCCTGGCCCGCGCCCTGCTCTACGACCCCCGGGTGCTCGTCCTCGACGACGCCACCTCGGCGGTCGACGCGAGCACCGAGGCGGCGATCGGCGAGACGCTGCGGGCGGTCACCGCGCAGCGCACCACCATCGTCATCGCCCACCGGCGCTCCACGCTCGCGCTCGCCGACCGCATCGCCGTCCTCGACGGCGGCCGCGTGATCGACGTCGGCACCCGCGCCGAGCTCGAGGGCCGGTGCCGGCTGTTCCGCGAGCTGCTCGCGGGCCCGGCCGAACGGATCGACGAGACCGGGCGGGTCCCGGACGAGTCGCCCGAGGTCACCCCGGGTCTCACCCGCTCGCTGTGGCCCGACGACCCCGACCCCGACCGGCCCCTGCCGGCGCCGGAGCCGGTGACCGTCGCGGCCGGGTCGGAGGCGCTCGCGGGCGGCATCGACGGCGGGGCGTCGCCGGAGATCCGCACGCAGCTCGACCGCCTGCCGCCCGCCACCGAGCAGCCGACGCTGTACGGCGAGGACCCGACCGCACCCGACCCCGCGTTCCGCCTCGGCCGGCTGCTGCGCCCGGTGCGCTGGGCGCTGCTGCTCGTCGTCGTGCTCCTCGGCCTCGACGCGGCCGCCACCGTCGCCTTCCCGTCGCTGGCCCGCCTCGCGGTGGACGGCGGCATCCAGGCCCGCTCCCTCGACGTCCTCTGGCTCGCGGTGGGGCTGGGGGTGGTCGCGGTCGCCGTCGACTGGTTCGTGGTCGCCGCGCAGACCGTGCTCACCGCGCGCATCGGCGAGGGTAGGCTCTTCCTGCTGCGCACCCGCAGCTTCGCGCACCTGCAGCGGCTCGGCCTCGACTTCTACGAGCGCGAGCTCGGCGGCCGGATCATGACGCGGATGACGACGGACGTCGACGCGCTGTCGACATTCCTGCAGACCGGGCTCGCCCAGGCCTTCGTGGCCGTGCTGACCATCCTCGGGGTGGCCGTCGCGCTGCTGGTCACCGACGTCGAGCTGGCGCTGGTCGCGCTCGCGGTGATGCCGGTGCTGGTGATCGCCACGGTGATCTTCCGCCGGATGGCGTCGGTCGCGTACGCCGAGGCGCGCGAGCGGGTCAGCGTCGTCAACGCCGACCTGCAGGAGAACGTCGCGGGCCTGCGCGTCGCGCAGGCGCACACCCACGAGGACCGCTCGGCGGCCACGTTCGCCGACAACAGCGACGCCTACCGCCGGGCGCGGCTGCGCGCCCAGCGTCTCATCGCGACGTACTTCCCGTTCGCGGCGATGCTGTCGGACCTCGCGCAGGCGGTCGTGCTCGGCGTCGGCGCGGCCCGGGTGGCCACCGGCGGCCTGTCCCCCGGCGTGCTCGCCGCGTTCCTGCTCTACCTCGCGATGTTCTTCGGGCCCGTCCAGCAGCTCTCGCAGGTGTTCGACGGTTACCAGCAGGCGCGCGTCGGCCTGACGCGCATCGCCGAGCTGCTGCGCACCCCCACGTCGGTGCCCGCGCCGGAGCACCCGGTGGTGGTCGACGACCTGCGCGGCGAGGTCGAGCTGCGTGACGTCGGCTTCTCCTACGCCGGCGCGAGGACCCCGGCGCTCGCCGACTTCTCGCTGCACGTGCCGGCCGGGCGCACGGTCGCGCTGGTCGGGGCGACGGGGGCCGGCAAGTCGACGGTGGTCAAGCTCGTCGCCCGCTTCTACGACGCCTCGTCGGGCACCGTGCTGATCGACGGTGTCGACGTCCGCGACCACGACCTGCCGACCCTGCACCGGCGCCTCGGCGTCGTGCCACAGGAGGCGCACCTGTTCGTCGGCGACGTCGCCACCAACATCGCGTACGGCGACCCCGATGCCACGCCCGCGCGCATCGAGCAGGCCGCCCGCGACGTCGGGGCGCTGGACATGATCGCCTCGCTGCCCGGCGGCTTCCGCCAGCCCGTGGGCGAGCGCGGCGGCGGTCTGTCGGCCGGGCAGCGCCAGCTCGTCGCGCTGGCCCGCGCCGAGCTCGTCGACCCGCGGCTGCTCCTGCTCGACGAGGCCACCGCGGCCCTGGACCCCGCCACCGAGGGCGCGGTGCTGGCGGCCGGCGAGCGGCTGTCGCGCCGCGGAGCGGGCGGAGCCGGCACCGTCGAGACCGCGCCGCGCACCACGTTCGTCGTCGCCCACCGGCTCGCCACCGCCGCGCGCGCCGACCACATCGTCGTCATCGACGGCGGCCGGATCCTCGAGGAGGGCACGCACGACGAGCTGCTCGCGAGGGACGGTGCCTACGCGCGGCTCTGGCGCGCCGGGGCCGGGACGGTCGACGACGCGGTCGGCGAGGGCGGGCTCGTCGGCCCGGACGGCGACCTCGCCCGCGCCGGCTGAGCACAGCTTTCGGGGCTCACGGGCCCAGCGGTTCGATCGCGGGACATCGGCAGATGGAGGACGGGAGCGTCCGGTTCCTGATCACCGGCGGCAACGTCACCGTCGACCGGCCGGGCGCCGCCAACCCCGACGTCCAGGGCCGCATCGAGCACGACGGGAGCGGGCTGAGCCTGACGAAGGGTGACACGAAGGTCGAGCTGACCGACTTCGTCATCGACCCGGGCAACCCCGCGACGCTCAACGGCAAGGTCAGCGCCGGCGGTCAGACCCTCGCCGAGTCCGCCGTGCTCGTCGACCTCGACGGCTCGACGCTCCAGTGACCACGTCTCCGTGGAGCACACCATGATCGAGCCCGGCGCGTCACGTGACCCGGACGGCGTGCACCACGAGGTTGTCGGTGTAGCTGCGCTCGCCGCGGTCGAACTCGCCCGCGCAGGTCACCAGTCGCACGACGTCGGTCGCCGTCGCCCCGAACACCGCGAACGTCGGGAACGCGTCCTTGGCGACCTGCTCGGTGCGCTCGATCGCGTACCGCGCCACCGAGCCGTCCGACCGGCCGACCTCGACGACGTCGCCGGGCCGCAGGTCACGGAGCCGGAAGAACACGGCGGGCCCGCTGCGCGAGTCGACGTGCCCGAGGAGCACGGTCGGGCCGCGCCCGGCCGGGATCGGGACGTCCGCGGGCGTGGCCCCGCGGCGCTGCGCGGCGAGGGTCCGGTCGAACCACCCGACGCGCGCGTGGTCCTGCGGGACCTCGGCGGTGCCGTCGGGAGCCACGCCGAGCGACAGCACCTCCGGCTCGTCGACCCCGATGGCCGGGACGCGGACCGACGCCGGCACGATCGGGTCGGGAGCGGCCCGCCCGGTGGTGGCGGCCCGGGACGCGTCCGCGCCGCCGGGACCGTCCGGAACGGCGCCGGCACAGCCGGCGAGCAGCAGGACGATCCCGGCCAGCGCGAGCGCGAGACGCATCGTCAGGAACGGCTGCCGCGGCGGCGCAGGGCGAACGCTGCCACGGCGGCGGCCACGAGAGCACCGGCGCCGAGAGCCGCAGGCGCGGCCCCGCTCACCCCGGCCCCGCTCACCCCGGCCCCGCTCACCCCGGCCCCGCTCACCCCGGCCCCGCTCACCCCGGCCCCGGTCTCGACCCCGCCCATCGGCACCGCCATCAGCTGACCGCGCACGGCGCCGGCGGAGTACTCGCCGGTGTGGGTGTCACCGAAGAACGCCGAGGGGTTCTCCTCGATCTGCCGCACCGTGAAGCTCGTCCCGGTGTCCTGGCCGTTCGCCATCACCCCGGTGGTGAACGGCCCCTGTAGACAGCCCGAGCTGGTGCGGGTGTCGCCCTCGCCCTCCGGGTTCGGGAACGCGATGCGCGGCGGACCGGCGGCGCCCTCGGCGGCCTCGTGGATGTGCGTCGCCGTGCGCGCCGGGCTCTGGTACTCGCCAGTGATGCCGTTCAGCGTGAGGTCGTAGCAGATGACGTCCTCCTCGCTGTTGATCCGGTAGTTGAAGGTGCCGGTGGCCCCGGGCTGGCCGGGCGCCGGCTGGCCGTTGTTCCCGATGACGGTGTCGGGGGTGGCCATGACGGTGAACATGCTGGTGAAGGTGTCCGGCTCGTCGACCGGGGTGTCGGCCAGCGCGGTGCCGCCGCCGAACAGGACCGCGCCGGCGGTCAGGACGGAGAGCGCGGCGAGCTTCGGGAGTGCACGGCGCACGAGGGGCCTCCTGGTGGGCGAAGTGTCCGGATCACCCGTCTCTACGGAGCCCTCGCCCGCGGCGTTCACACGACGACGAGAACGTGACGACGAGAAAGTTCGGTGAACGGGCGCGGCACCACCGCCGTATCCACCGCCGTGACGCGCGGCGCCCCTCTCCCCGTCGTGCCGGCACCCGGGCACGTCACGGGGCGGTCACACGCCGACGATCAGGATGCTCCGAACGGCAGACCGCGCAGGGGGGAACGGGTGACCGACGCAGCAGGCACGGCGCGCGCTGCCGTGAACCTGCGCCGCATCGAGGACCTCGAGGCGGCCTACCGCGATCACGCCGGCGAGCTCGAACGGTTCGCCCTGCGCCAGCTGCGCGATCCCGGGGCGGCGGCCGACGTCGTGCAGGAGGTGTTCGTCCGCGCCTGGCGGCACGCCGAGCACTACGACGCCGCCGTGGCGAGCCTGCGCGTCTGGCTGTTCACGATCGCGAGGAACGTCGTCGTGGACCACGTCCGCCACCACCGCAGCCGCCCGGGGACACCGACCGCGCCGGGCGACCTGTCGCGGGTGTCCGAGCGCTCCGCCGTCTCCCGCAACGACCCCGGCGACTTCAGCGACGACCTCGTGACGTCCTGGTTCGTCGAGGAGGCGCTCACCCGGCTGAGCGACGACCAGCGTCGCGCCATCGTCGAGACGTACGTGCGCGGGCGGCCGTACGCCGAGGTCGCCGCGGAGCAGGACGTGCCCGTCGGCACACTGCGCAGCCGGGTGTTCTACGGGCTGAAGAACCTGCGGCACATCATGGACGACATGGGAGTACCGCTGTGAGCACCACTCCCGACGGCCCTGC
Organism: Actinomycetospora sp. 2LY8.5; assembly: GCF_057180585.1. Taxonomy (NCBI): domain Bacteria; kingdom Bacillati; phylum Actinomycetota; class Actinomycetes; order Pseudonocardiales; family Pseudonocardiaceae; genus Actinomycetospora; species Actinomycetospora sp. 2LY8.5. The sequence continues at coordinate 78,989 of NZ_JBXUHE010000013.1, read as the reverse complement.
GCACGACATCCTGCGCGAGCAGCTGGGCGCCCATGCCCTGGGCCAGCTCGGGGACGGCGAGCGCGCCGAGGTGGACGCGCACCTGGCCGGCTGCGCGTCCTGTCGCGCCGAGCTCGCCGAGATCGCCCCGCTGGCCGGTCCGCTCGCCCGCCTCGACCCGGACGCCACCCCGGCCCCACAGGCCCCACCGGGGGACTTCGCCGCCGTGAGGGGCCGTCTCCGGCAGGAGGACGCCGTGGTGGCCCCGCTCCCCACGAGCTCGACGCGCGGACGCCGGCGGGTCCCGCTGCTCGGCGCCGCTGCCGTGGCGGCGATCATCGGGCTCGCCGGCGTCGGCATCGGCGTCGTCGCGAGCGCGGCGGGCGAGCCCCCGGTCGAACCGGCCGCCGTCCAGGCGCTCGATCCGGGCATCCGCGCGGACGCCGGCACGATCGACCACACCTGGGGGGTCGAGGTGGTGCTCACCGCCTCCGGGTTCGTCGAGGGGCAGCGGTACGAGGTCACGGTCCTCGACCGGGCCGGGCGGCCCGTGCCCGCGGGCGCCTTCCGGGGCACGGGCGCGGCGGAGATGGTCTGCCGGCTGAACTCCTCGGTGCTGCGCGAGCAGGCGGGCGGGTTCGTCGTCACCGACGCCGACGGTGACGAGGTCCTGCGCTCGCATTTCGCGTGACGTGACGCACCCAGCGTGTCCGTGCGGCGGCCCTGCGGCACCGATCGTGGGGCGAGCCACCGCATGGACCGGTGCAGTAGCCGACAGGGCACCGACCCCGTGAGGTGTCAAGCGCTAATCTGGACACGCTTGCGACGCCACCGCGACGACTGATTGAGGCGATTTCGAGTCGTGTCGAGTAGTAGCCCGACCGCCCAGTTCGGACCCAACGAGTGGCTGGTCGACGAGATGTACCAGCGCTACCTGGCCGACCCCAACTCCGTCGACGCCGCGTGGCACGACTTCTTCGCCGACTACAGCCCCGACACCGCGCCCGACGAGGCCGGGGCGCACGCGAGCGCCGGCAACGCGGCCAACGGCACCGCCCCGCTCTCCGCCGAGACGGCCGAGCCCCTCGGCGCGTCCGCCAACGGCGAGGCCCGCGAGGACACCGCCCCGGCGCCGCGCCCGGCCGCGGAGAGCACGCAGGAGAGCACGCAGCAGGCCCCCAGCGAGAAGGCCCCGGTGACGAGCGCGCCCACCCAGTCCACCGGCACCTCCTCGGGCAGCTCCTCCGGCACCTCCTCCGGCACCGAGGGCACGGCCAAGCCCCCGGCGGGCACCACGAGCCCGGCCAAGTCGGCGCAACCCGGCGCCACCAACGGTGCGGTCGAGACCACGAAGCCGCTGCGCGGGGCGCAGAACGCGATCGCCAAGAACATGACGGCGTCGCTGCAGCTGCCGACGGCGACGAGCGTGCGCGCCGTGCCCGCGAAGCTACTGGCCGACAACCGCATCGTGATCAACAACCACCTGCGGCGCACGCGTGGCGGGAAGGTGTCGTTCACCCACCTGCTCGGGTACGCGATGGTGCGCGCCCTCGCGGACTTCCCGAACATGAACCGGCACTTCGGCGAGGACGAGAAGGGCAAGCCCGCCGTCATCGACCCCGGTCACGTCAACCTCGGCCTGGCGATGGACCTGCCGGGCAAGGACGGGTCGCGCTCGCTGGTCGTGGTGGCGCTCAAGGGCACCGAGAACATGAGCTTCGCCCAGTTCTGGGCGGCCTACGAGGACATGGTGCGCAAGGCCCGCACGGGTTCGCTCACCACGGAGGACTTCTCCGGCGTCACGATCTCGCTGACCAACCCGGGCACGATCGGCACCAACCACTCGGTGCCGCGGCTGACCGTCGGCCAGGGCACGATCGTCGGCGTCGGCGCCATGGAGTACCCCGCCGAGTTCCAGGGGGCGAGCGAGGAGAAGCTCGCCGACATGGGCATCAGCAAGATCATCACGCTGACGTCCACGTACGACCACCGGATCATCCAGGGTGCCGAGTCCGGCGACTTCCTGCGCCGCATCCACCACCTCGTGCTCGGCGAGGACGGGTTCTACGACGACATCTTCGCGTCGCTGCGGATCCCCTACGAGCCGATCCGCTGGCGCCAGGACCTGCCGTCGTCGCAGATCGACCGCACCGCGCGGATCATCGAGCTGATCGACGCGTACCGCACGCGCGGCCACCTCATGGCCGACACCGACCCGCTGTCGCACCCGCAGCGCAAGCACCCCGACCTCGACATCGCGTCGCACGGGCTGACGCTCTGGGACCTCGACCGCGAGTTCCCCGTCGACGGCTTCGCCGGCCGCGACTGCATGAAGCTGCGCGACGTCCTCGGCGTCCTGCGCGACTCGTACTGCCGCACCATCGGCATCGAGTACATGCACATCCTCGACCCCGAGAAGCGCGCCTGGCTGCAGGAGCGCATCGAGCGCCCGCACGAGAAGGTGCCGGTCGCCGAGCAGAAGTACATCCTCTCGAAGCTCAACGCGGCCGAGGCGTTCGAGGCGTTCCTGCAGACCAAGTACGTCGGGCAGAAGCGCTTCTCGCTCGAGGGCGCCGAGACCGTCATCCCGCTGCTCGACGCCGTGCTCGACACGGCCGCCGCGCACGAGTTGGACGAGGTCGTCGTCGGCATGCCCCACCGCGGGCGGCTCAACGTGCTGGCGAACATCGTCGGCAAGCCCGTCTCGCAGATCTTCCGTGAGTTCGAGGGCAACCTCGACCCGGGCCAGGCGCACGGCTCCGGCGACGTGAAGTACCACCTCGGTGCCGAGGGCAAGTTCTTCCGCATGTTCGGCGACGGCGAGACGACGGTGTCGCTGACGTCGAACCCCTCGCACCTCGAGGCCGTCGACCCCGTGATGCAGGGCATCGTGCGGGCCAAGCAGGACATGCTCGACAAGGGGCCCGAGGGCTTCACGGTCCTGCCGGTCGCGCTGCACGGCGACGCGGCGTTCGCCGGCCAGGGCGTCGTGGCCGAGACGCTGAACCTGGCGCTGCTGCGCGGCTACCGCACCGGCGGCACCGTGCACGTGATCGTCAACAACCAGGTCGGCTTCACCACCGCGCCCGAGCACACGCGCTCGACGCACTACTGCACCGACGTGGCGAAGATGATCGACGCGCCGGTCTTCCACGTGAACGGCGACGATCCGGAGGCCTGCGTCTGGGTGGCGCGGCTGGCGGTGGAGTTCCGCGAGCGCTGGAACTCCGACGTCGTGATCGACATGATCTGCTACCGCCGCCGCGGTCACAACGAGGGCGACGACCCCTCGATGACCCAGCCGGAGATGTACGACGTCATCGACGCCAAGCGCTCGGTGCGCAAGACCTACACCGAGTCGCTGATCGGCCGCGGCGACATCTCGCTCGACGAGGCCGAGCACGCGCTGCGCGACTACGGCAGCCAGCTCGAGCACGTGTTCAACGAGGTCCGCGAGCTCGAGAAGGCCGACCCCGAGCCGAGCCCGTCGGTCGAGTACGAGCAGGCCGTGCCGAACTCGCTGCAGACGGCGGTACCGCTCGACGTCATCCAGCTGATCGCCCGGGCGCACACCGACCTGCCCGAGGGCTTCGCGGTGCACCCGCGCGTCAAGCCCGTCCTCGAGCGGCGCGCCAAGGCCTCGACCACCGGCTCCGAGGAGGGCATCGACTGGGCGTACGCCGAGCTGCTGGCGTGGGGCTCGCTGCTCATCGACGGCAAGCTCGTGCGCCTGTCGGGCCAGGACTCCCGGCGCGGGACGTTCGTGCAGCGCCACTCGGTGGTCATCGACCGTCACGACGGATCGGAGTACGTGCCGCTGCGCAACCTGACCCCCGACCAGGGCCGGTTCATGCCCTACGACTCGGCGCTCTCGGAGTTCGCGGCCGTGGGCTTCGAGTACGGGTACTCGGTGGCCAACCACGAGGCGCTGGTGCTGTGGGAGGCGCAGTTCGGCGACTTCGTCAACGGCGCCCAGTCGATCATCGACGAGTTCATCTCCTCCGGCGAGGCCAAGTGGGGTCAGACCTCCGACGTCGTGCTGCTCCTGCCGCACGGCCACGAGGGCCAGGGCCCGGACCACACCTCGGGGCGCATCGAGCGGTTCCTACAGCTGTGCGCCGAGGGGTCGATGACGGTCGCGCTGCCGTCGAGCCCGGCGAACTACTTCCACCTGCTGCGCCGCCACGCCACCGACGGCGTGCGCCGCCCGCTGGTCGTCTTCACCCCGAAGTCGATGCTGCGCAACAAGGCGGCGGTCAGCCCGGTGGAGGACTTCACCACCGGCGGTTACCGGCCGATCCTCGACGACCCGGCCTTCGCGTCCGGGGGCACCGAGGGCGTCACGCGGCTGCTGCTCTGCGCCGGCAAGATCTACTATGAGCTGGTCGCCGCGCGCGAGAAGGCGGGCCGCACGCACGACACCGCGATCGTGCGCATGGAGCAGCTCTACCCGGTCGCCACCGCCGAGCTCTCGGCGGTGCTCGAGCGCTACCCGAACGCGCAGTCGGACGTGCGCTGGGTGCAGGAGGAGCCGGCCAACCAGGGCGCGTGGCCGTTCCTCGGACTGTGGCTCGACGAGAAGATGGACGGCAACGCGCCGCGCCTGCGCCGCGTCTCCCGGCGCCGCATGGCCGCCCCGGCCGCCGGCGTCGCGAAGGTGCACGAGGTGGAGCAGAAGGCGCTCATCGCCGAGGCGCTGTCCGACTAGGTACGGATCAGATGTACTTCACCGACCGCGGGATCGAGGAGCTCGAGGACCGGAGGGGCGAGGAGGAGGTCAGCCTGGCGTGGCTGGCCGACCGCCTCCGCGCCTTCGTCGACGCCCACCCCGAGCACGCCGGCGCCGCCGACCGCTTCGCGACGTTCCTGGCCCGCGACGACAGCGACGACGAGTAGCGCGCCGTCCCTGGCTGAGCGAAGAGCACCGTCGGTCGGGTCGAGGGACGAGAGGCGGCCCGTCGCCAGGCCGGTGGGCCGGCGTCAGTCGAGCCCGAACTCGCGCATCTTGCGGTAGAGCGTGGTGCGCCCGATCCCGAGCTCCCGGGCGGCGCGGCTGCGGTTGCCGCCGGCGGCGCGCAGGGCACCGGAGACGGCGTCGCGTTCCGCGCGCTCGAGAAGCCCCGGCGACCGACCCCGGCCACGGAGCTCGTCGGGCAGGTCGGCGGGCTCGACGACGCCCCCGCCCGCGCGCCGCGCGAGGGCGACGACGGTCGACCGCAGCTCGGCGACGTCCCCGGGCCAGTGCCAGGCCGCCAGGAGATCCCAGGTCCGGGGCGCGAGGCTGGTCCGGCGCTCCGGATCCGGGAGCCCGGCCAGGATCGCTCGCACGAGGACCGGCAGGTGTCCGCGGGTGCTCGCCAGCCGCGGCAGCCGCACGATCGTGGCGAGGCGGCGGACGGTCCCCAGGAGGGCGTCGTCCCACCGGTCGGGGTCGAGTGTGAGCACGAGCGGTCCGCCGGCGCCGGCGATCGCCGCCAACCGCGGCAGGTCGTCGCCGGCCAGGGCCTCGACGTGCCGGACGAGCAGGCCACGCCCGGGGACGGCGAGGGCACCGTCCCAGCGGACCGGTCCGCGGACCGCATCGACGACGACCGGATCGTCCGCGCCCTGACTGCGCAGCACACGCCGACCCAGGTGCTCCTTGCCGCTGCCCGCGGGGCCGGACACCGCGATGCGCTCGCCGTGGCGCAGCGCCGCCCGGAGGTCCCGGTCGACGGCGGGGACGTGGTGCAGCGTCCCGCGGGACGGCTCGGGCGCCCTCGGCGACTCGAGCGCCGGGCGCGGCCGCCCGGGAAGCAGGCGCACGCTGAAGGCGACGCACCCGCCGTCACGGATCGGCTCGACGAGGGCGTCACGGAACGCGTCGGGCAGGGGCACCGCCATCCGTCGGGGACGGTCCGGGCCCTGGTCGGCGAGGAAGCGCCACAACAACGGGTGCAGGTCCGGCCCGGTGTGGACGAGGCCCTGACGGTTGGCCAGGACGGTGTCCTCGTCCACGACGAACGCCGCGTCGCCGGTGCCGTCGACCGCGAGAAAGGAGCGCACGAGGCGCCGCCGTCGCTCCCCCGCCTCGTCGAGCAGCCGCTCCTCGATCTGCCGGCCGATGTCGGAGGTCATGGCGGTCATCAGCGGGTGCACGTCGCGGACCGCGCAGGCCAGGGAGAACGAGCCGAGCAGCCGTCCCGTCCAGGGCTCGACGATCGGGGTGCCGGCACACGTGAGGTTCTCCAGGCGCGGGTTGTAGTGCTCCGGGCCCCGGACGAGCACCGGGCGCCGCTCGACGAGCACCGTGCCGAGGCCGTTGGTGCCGACGGAGTGCTCCGAGAAGTCGGAACCCTCCACCGCGCTCGCGCGGTCCATCACCGTGCGCTGGCGCCGCTCCTCGGCGTGCCGCACGACGATCCGGCCGGTCTCGTCCGAGAGCACCATCGCGACGGGGACGTCGGCGAAGCTCTGGCGCATGCGGTCGAGCACCGGCGCGGCGGCCCGGGACAGGGCGTCCGACACCTCGTCCGGCTCGCGGTAGGGGATGTGGTCGGGGTCGACGGGCACGCCCTCGCCCACGCAGCGCCGCCAGCTCGTCTCGATCAGCGAGGGCACCCCGGCGTGCCCGGGCGGTACGACGAGGACGCCTTCGTCGACCAGGGTCTCTCGGCTGCGCCGTGTGCGCAGCAACTGGGCCGACGACATCGTCGGCCGGCTCTCGTCTCGACGCATCGTCGTCCCGCCCGTCGGTCGGCCCCCGAGGCGCAACCCCCCGACACAGTGCCCCACATCACACGCGTACGCCAGAGCGTCACGCCGAGTTCGTCGTCGCGGAGCTGTTCCGCATCGGAACACCCGCGCGCGCCCCGGCCCCCGGGACGCTCCCCCTGACGACGAGGCACGACGGTGCGAGGAGGCACGACCGTGACGGAGACGGAGACGGGGACGGAGACGGGGACGGAGACGGGGACGGAGACGGGGACGGAGACGGGGACGGAGACGGGGACGGAGACGGGGACGGAGACGGGGACGGAGACGGGGACGGAGACGGGGACGGGGACGGGGACGGGGACAGGGACGGGGACAGGGACGGGGACAGGGACGGGGACAGGGACGGGGACAGGGACGGGGACAGGGACGGGGACAGGGACGGGGCGGAGGAGCCCGGCGGCCTCGGCCGAGTCCGACGCGCTACGCGCCCTCTACGCCGACTGGACCGACATCATCACCGCGACGCCCGATCTCACGACGCGGCTCTTCCGCAGCATCTTCGACGAGTGGCACCAGCCGACCCGCGAGCCCGAGGACGTGACGTACGCGCAGGACACCGTCGGCGCAGTCCCGGGCATCTGGGCGCTGCCGATCGGCGCGGACCGGGGGCAGGTGCTGCTCTACCACCACGGCGGCGGGTTCGCCGTCGGCTCGGCGGCCAGCCACCGCAAGCTCGCCGGCCACGTCGCGAAGGCGCTCGGGGTGACCGCGTTCGTGCTCGACTACCGGCGGGCTCCCGAGCACCCGCACCCGGCGCAGGTCGAGGACGGTGTCGCCGCGTTCCTCGAGCTCACCGAGCGCGGCATCCGACCCGAGGACATCACGACGATCGGCGACTCGGCCGGCGGCAACCTCGCCGTCGCCGTCCCGCTGGCGCTCCGCGAGCAGGGCCGTCCGCTCCCCGGCCGCGTCATCGCCCTCTCGCCGTGGCTGGACATGGAGAACACCGGCGAGAGCCTGGTGACCAACGCCGCCACCGACGCCCTGGTCACCGTGCCGCTGCTCGAGAGCATGATCGCCGGGGTCCTCGCCGAGGGCCGGATCCACCCACGGACGCCGCTGGCGAACCCGCTGCACGCCGACCTCACCGGCCTCCCACGGCTCTACGTCGACGCCGGGGACGCCGAGACCCTGCGCGACGACGCCGTGCGGCTCGCCGCCCTCGCGGAGACCGCGGGCGTCGACGTGACGCTCTCGGTCGTCGACGACATGCAGCACGTCTTCCCGTTCCTGGCCGGCACCGCCCCCGAGGCCGACGCCGAGATCGCCCGGATCGCCGCCTGGTACCACGCGCGGAGCACCCGATGAGCACCGCCACGGACCTCGACGCGATCGTCGTCGGAGCCGGGTTCGGCGGCATCTACATGCTGCACAAGCTCCGCGACCAGCTCGGCCTGCGCGCTCGTGCCCTGGAGAAGGGCGGCGGGGTCGGGGGCACCTGGTACTTCAACCGGTACCCGGGCGCCAAGTCCGACACCGAGGGCTTCGTCTACCGCTACTCCTTCGACGAGAAACTGCTCGCCGAGTGGGACTGGAGCACCCGCTACCTCGACCAGCCCGACGTCCTCGCCTACCTCGAGCACGTCGTCGAGCGCTTCGACCTCGCGCGCGACATCCAGCTGGACACCGAGGTCACGCGGGCGGTCTTCGACGAGGACCGCGCGCGCTGGGACGTCACCACCGCGGCGGGTGAGCACTTCTCCTGCCGCTACCTGGTGACCGCGCTCGGCCTGCTCGCGCGGACCAACATCCCCGACATCCCCGGGCTCGACGACTTCGCCGGACGCCTGGTGCACACGAACGCCTGGCCCGACGACCTCGACCTGCGCGGGCAGCGCGTCGGGGTGATCGGCACCGGCTCGACCGGGACCCAGTTCATCGTCGCCGCCGCACCGCTCGCCGAGCACCTGACCGTCTTCCAGCGCTCGCCGCAGTACTCCGTCCCGTCGGGCAACGGCCCCGTCGACCCGGACGACGTGGCCCGCACCAAGGAGGACTTCGGCGCGATCTGGGAGCAGGTGCGCGGCTCGGTCGTCGCGTTCGGCTTCGAGGAGAGCGACGTGCCGGCGATGAGCGTCACCCCCGAGGAGCGCGAGCGGGTGTTCCAGGAGAACTGGGACAAGGGCAACGGCTTCCGGTTCATGTTCGGGACGTTCAACGACATCGCGACCGACCCGGACGCCAACGCCGCCGCGGCCGCGTTCATCCGCTCGAAGATCGCCGAGATCGTCGACGACCCCGAGACCGCCCGCAAGCTCACCCCGACCGACCTCTACGCGAAGCGCCCGCTGTGCAACGAGGGCTACTACGAGACCTTCAACCGTGACGACGTCACGCTGGTCTCGATCCGGGAGAACCCGATCGAGAAGATCACCCCGGACGGCGTGCGCACCGCCGACGGCGTCGAGCACGAGCTCGACGTCCTCGTCCTCGCCACCGGCTTCGACGCCGTCGACGGCAACTACCGGGCGATGGACCTGCGCGGACGCGGCGGGCAGCACATCGACGAGCACTGGGCCGACGGGCCGACCAGCTACCTGGGCGTGTCGGTCGCCGGCTTCCCGAACATGTTCATGATCCTCGGGCCGAACGGGCCGTTCACCAATCTCCCGCCGAGCATCGAGGCGCAGGTCGACTGGATCGGCGAGCTCGTCCGGCGGGCCGAGGAGTCCGGTGCCGGCGCGGTGGAGCCCACCCAGGAGGCCGAGGACCGGTGGACCGGCACCTGCCGCGAGATCGCCGACATGACGCTCTTCCCGCAGGCCGACTCGTGGATCTTCGGGGCGAACATCCCCGGCAAGCGCACCGCGGTCATGTTCTACATGGCCGGTCACGCCGCCTACCGCCAACAGCTCGCCGAGGTCGCGGACGCGGAGTACGAGGGGTTCGTGATGTCCCCCTCGTGACGCCTGCCCGGACTCAGGGCGCGTCGACCCGGTCGGACTCCTCGTAGCGCAGCATCGGCAACAACGACGGCTCGGGGCGGGCGGGGTCGGCAGGATCCGCGGGGTCGGCGGCGCAGGCGTCGATCGCCGCCTGCAGGCCCGTCGCGTCGAGTCCGGCGCCGAGGAACACCAGCCGGGCGCCGGCGACGTCGACGGAGCGGGGCGCGGGGCGCACCCGGATCGCCGTCCCGACCGTCTGCACCACGAACGGGGCGGCACCGGGGAACCGCACCACGCCCTTGGACCGGAACACGCCGGGCGGCCCCGCCTCGAGGAACGCCGCGAAGCGCGCGGGGTCCAGCGGGACGTCCCGGTCCACCGCGACGCTCTCCGCGACGGTGTGCGCGTGGTCGGCGGCGTCCTCGCGCAGCAGCACGTCGAACGACAGCTGGCCCGATCGCGGCGCGCGACGGCGGGCCGGCGGGTCGACCAGCAGCGCCGGGTCGAGGGCCCCGCGGACCACCGGGAGCACCGCGCCGGGGGCGGTCGCGCGCAGGGCGGCGAGCAGCGGGGCGGGGTCGTCGACCCGGTCGACCTGGTTGAGCACCACGAGGTCGGCGAGGCGCACGGTGTCGTCGGGCCCACCGTCCTCCACCGCGTCGACCACCACCACCAGCCCGCCGTACTCCGCGTGCGGCGCCTCCCCCGCGATCGCGTCGAGCAGGAGACGCACCAGCTCGCGGGGCTCGGCGAGACCGCTGGCCTCCACGACCACGAGGTCGAGGCGCGCCGACGGTGCCGTCAGCTCGGCGAGCAGGGCGGCGAGCCCGTTGGCGTCGGTGGTGCAGCACAGGCAGCCGTTCGCCAGGGACGTGACCGCGCTCGCCTGCCCCGCCACGAGCATCGCGTCGATCCCGATCGCACCGAAGTCATTGACGACGACGCCGATCCGGACCCCGTCGGCGTGGCGCAGCAGGTGGTTGACCAGCGTCGACTTGCCGGCGCCGAGGCGACCGGCGACCAGCACCACGGGGACGCGACGGGGCACGCCGACCACCCTGACACAGGGCCGGCGCGCCCCGGGCCCTGGAGCGAACGGGGAGTTCGCACGCATAGAAGCAGCGAGATACCCGTTCGCTCCGGAAGGTCTGCGCTACCGGATGCCCGCCGAGTTCAGCCAGTCGCGGGCGACGGTGGCCGGGTCGGGGCGGTCGGGGCCGGCGAGGCGCTGGTTGAGCTGGGTCAGCTGGGTGGTGTCCATCGCCGCGGAGATCTGGTTGAGCGTGTCGGTGACGCGCGGGTCCGCCGACTTCGACCGGTTGATCAGCGGCACGACGTTCTGGGCGGCGAAGTTCGACCTCGGGTCCTCGAGCACGACGAAGTCGTTCTCGGGGATCGAGGCGTCGGTGGTGAACAGGTCGGCGGCCTGCACGGTGCCGTCGCGCAGGGCGGCGACGGTCAGCGGACCGCCGGCGTCGAGGGCGCGGAACTCGCGGAACGAGCAGTTGTAGAGCCGCTGGAGGCCCGGGACGCCGTAGGAGCGCTGCTGGAACTCCGGCGGGCCGCCGAAGGCGATGGTCGGGCACAGCGGGGTGAGGTCGTCGATCGAGCGCAGGTTGTTCTGCGTCGCGAAGGCACGGGTGACGACGACGGCGTCCTTGTCCTCCGCGGCGCTCTGCGCCAGCAGCTGGAGCTGGGGCGGCAGCGCGCCGGAGACCTGCTGGTAGATCTGGTCGGACGCCGTGGCCGTGGCCTGCGGGTCGAGGAACTGCAGCAGGTTGCCGGTGTAGTCGGGGACGAGGTCGATCTCGCCGTTCTGCAGCGCCGGGAAGTAGGTCTCGCGGCTGCCGATCCCGAAGCGGCGCTCGACGGCGACGCCCCTGGTCTCCAGGGCGGTCGCGTAGATCTCGGCGAGCAGGCGGTTCTCGGTGAAGTTGGCCGAGCCGATGCGCACGGTGCCCTGGGCCGACGGCGCGGCGGGTTGGGTGGCCAGCGGGTCGGAGCCACCGCCCCCGCACCCGGCGAGGAGGACGCCGACGGCGGCGACCGCGGCGAGGAACAGCAATCGGGGAGAGCGGATCATCGGTCGTGCCTCTCTGCGGACGACGGGGTGGCGGACGGCAGGGCCTCGGGCACCGAGTTCTCGGTGGGGGCACCGTCGGGGCGGAGCCGGAGGCGGGTGGGACCGGGCGTGACGAACCGCCCGAGGAGCTGGAGCACGAGCTCGACGACGATCGAGAGCACCGCGACGAGCACCGCGCCGCCGAGCATCTGCGGGAAGTCGCGGACCGAGAATCCGTCGATGATGTAGCGCCCGAGGCCGCCGAGCCCGACGTAGGCGGCGATGGTCGCGGTGGCCACCACCTGCAGCGTCGCGAAACGCACCCCGCCGAGCACGAGCGGCACGGCGGCCGGCACCTCGACCTGCAGCAGGATCTGGTGCTCGCGCATCCCCATCCCCCGCGCGGCGTCGACGGCGCCGGGATCGGCCCCGGCGACGCCGGAGTAGGCCCCGGCGAGCATCGGCGGGATCGCCAGCAGCACCAGCGCGAGGGTCGGCGGCAGCAGGCCGAGGCCCAGCAGCAGCACGAACAGCACGAGCACGCCGAGCTCGGGCAGCGCGCGCAGGCCGTTGGCGACGCCGACGACCGCGAGCCCGCCGCGGCGGGTGTGCCCGATGAGCGCACCCAACGGCAGCGCGACGGCCGCCGCGATGACGACCGCGAGCAGCGTGTAGCCGAGGTGCTCGAGCACGCGGACCGGGATGCCCGCCGACCCGCTCCACTGCGCCGGGTCCGAGAACCACTCGACGAGACGTCCGAGCACCGCTACACCCCCGCTCCGGCGCGCGACGCGCGCTGCCACGGCGACAGCGACCGGCCGAGCGCGAGCCACAGCGCGTCGAAGAGGAACGCGAGCAGGACCGAGCCGACGATGCCGGTGGCCACCATCGCGGTGTAGTCCTGCTGGAATCCGTCGGTCATCAGCGTGCCCAGCGACTGGATACCCACCAGGGCACCCACCGTGACCAGCGAGAACGCCGACACCGACGCCACCCGGAGCCCGGCGGTGAGCACCGGCACGGCGAGCGGGAGCTGGACGCCGAAGAAGAGCCCCGACGGCCGGTACCCCACGGCGAGCGCGGCCGTGGTGACGTTCTCCGGCACGGCGTCGAGGGCCTCGGCCACGCTGCGCACGAGCAGCGCGACCGTGTAGATCGTGAGCGTGAGCCCGACGTTGACCGGGCTGAGGATCGGCGTCCCCAGCAGCACCGGGATGAAGACGATCAGGGCGAGCGAGGGGATGGTGTAGAGCGCCCCCGACAACGGCACCAGCACCCGGCGCGCCCCCGCCGAGCGATGCGCCCACCAGCCCAGCGGCAGCGCGACGAGCAGGCCCAGGGCGACCGGGACGAGCGCGAGCAGGACGTGGGCGACGACCAGGTCGTCGAGGTCGTAGCCGAACGCCCTCACCGTGTGGCGCTCCGATCCAGCAGGGCCAGCACGTCGTCGGTGTCGACCCCGCCGCGGTAGCGCCCGGCACCGTCGACGGCGACCCCGCGCCCGGCGGGCGAGCTCAGCGCCGCGTCGAGGGCCCCGCGCAGCGTGCCGGCGGCGTCGGCCGCCGCGTCGCCGCCGTCGGTGACGTACAGCGAGCCGAGGTCGTGGCGCGCGCCGTCCGGGCCGAGCCACGCCGACGGCCGCTCGCGGCCGTCGAGCAGCACCGTCCACTCCCCCGGCACGCCGACGGACTCGCCGTTGGCGTCGGCCCGGGTCGGCAGGTCGACCAGCCGCAGGGCGGTGGCCGGCACGAAGCCCAGCCGCCGGTAGCCGCGGTCGCGGCCCACGAAGCCCGAGACGAAGTCGTCGACCGGGGCGGCGAGCAGCTCGTCCGGCGGCGCGAACTGGGCCAGGCGCCCGCCGACACGCAGCACGGCCACCCGATCGCCCAGGCGGATCGCCTCGTCGATGTCGTGGGTGACGAACAGGATCGTCTTGCCCAGGTCGGCCTGCAGGCGCAACAGCTCGTCCTGCAGCTCGACGCGCACCACGGGGTCGACCGCGGAGAACGGTTCGTCCATGAGCAGCACCGGGGCGTCGCCCGCGAGCGCCCGGGCCACGCCGACGCGCTGCTGCTGGCCGCCGGAGAGCTGGGCCGGCCAGCGCTGCGCGAGCGCGCCGTCGAGCCCGACCCGCTCGAGCACCTCGGCCGCCCGGGAGCGCGCCTCGCGCCGCGACAGCCCCTGCAGCACGGGGACGGTGGCCACGTTGTCGATCACCCGGCGGTGGGGGAACAGACCCGCCTGCTGGATGACGTAGCCGATGCCGCGGCGCAGCTCCGCCGGGTGGCCCGCGGCGACGTCACGGCCGTCGAGGTGCACCGACCCCGACGTCGGCTCGACCATGCGGTTGACGGTGCGCAGCGAGGTGGTCTTGCCGCAGCCCGAGGGCCCGACCAGCACGGTGATCTCGCCCTCGCGCGCCGTCAGCGACAGCGAGTCCAGCCCCACCGTGCCGTCGGCGAAGCGCTTGCCCACGTCCCGGAACTCGATCACGTACTTGCTCCCGGGATCCCGACGGCGGCCACGGACGACCACCGAGTCGAGGCGTGAATGTAATCGGGGGCCCCGACAGCCGCGACCGATCACGGCCCGACGACACCAGTCGCTGTGACCCCGGTCTCAGCGGAGTGCCGGCGGAGTGCCGGCGGAGTTCAGCCGGAGTTCAGCCGGCGGAGTTCAGCCGGCTCGCCGGTCCTGGGGCGTCAGCGGCCCGCGGCGCAGCAGCTGCGTGAACGCCTCGCCCGGCATCGCGCGGGCGAACAGCCAGCCCTGGTAGGCGTGCACGCCGAGGTCGCGCAGGACCGCGAACTGGTCGGAGTCCTCGACGCCCTCGGCCACACAGATCTGCCCGATGGCGGCGGTCAGGTCGACGACGGCGCGGGCCACGGCACGGTCGGACTCCCCGGTGGCGACGCCCCGGACGAAGCCGCGGTCGAGCTTGACGATCTGCGCCGGCAGCCCCGTCAGCCGCGACAGCGACGAGTAGCCGGTGCCGAAGTCGTCCACCGCGAACCGCACGCCGGCGGCGATGAGCTCGTTCATCTCGCGCAGGGTCGTCGACGGGAGGTCCGCGAGGCAGGTCTCGACGAGCTCGAGCACCAGGCGGTCGTACGGCAGGCCCGCGGCGGTGACGGCCTCGTGCACGGTGTCGAGGAAGTCGGGGTCGCCGGGCAGCAGGCCCGCGAGGTTGACCGCGACCGAGGGCACGACCCCGTCCGGACCCGAGGACGGCCACACGGCGGCCTCGCGCACGGCGGTGCGCAGCACCCAGCGGTCGAGGTCGCCCAGCAGGTCGGCGGCCTCGGCCACGGGCAGGAACTTGTCGGGGAAGATCAGGCCCTGCTCCGGGTGCTGCCAGCGCACCAGCGCTTCGGCGGTCTGCACCCGCCCGTCGGGCCCGACGACCGGCTGGAAGTGCAGCACCAGCTCGTCGTTGATCATGGCCTCGCGCAGCTGGGTCTCCATGCGCAGCGCCTCGTCGGCGCCCTTCATGATCGCCTCGTCGGCGAGCGCGAAGCGCCCCGTGCCGCCGCTCTTGGCTTCGAAGAGCGCCGCGTCGGCGAAGCGCATGAGGTCGCCGGTGCCCGGGTGCGCCGGCGCCGGGTCGAGGCCCGCGAGCTCGGTGGCGCGCTCGCGGCGCAGCACCTGCTCGACCGGGTCGGCGGTCGGGTCGATGTCGGGCTGGGCCGGGTCGGCCTGGGAGTCGGCGCCGATCGTCGCGCCGACCGCCGCCCCGACCGTCGCCGAGATCCGCACGAGCTGGCCGTGCACCGGGATCGCCGTGCGCAGGATGCCGGCGACCGTGGCCGACAGGGCGTCGAGCCCGCCGTGCCGGTCGACGTCGGCGCACACCACGACGAACTCGTCGCCGGCGCTGCGCGAGGCCGCGCAGCCGGCGGGCAGGCGCTCGCGCAGCCGCGCCGCGAGCTCGACGAGCAGCTCGTCGCCCGCGTCGTGGCCCAGCGAGTCGTTGACGCGCTTGAAGTTGTCGAGGTCGCAGAACAGCACCCCGGTGCGCCGCGCCGTCGGTCCGGCGAGCAGCCGCGAGACGGTGGTGGTGAGCGCGCGCCGGTTGGGCAGGCCGGTGAGCTCGTCGTGCATGGCCTGGTGGCGCAGGCTCGCCTCGACACGCCGGGCGTCGGTGACGTCGGTGAACACGACGAGGTGGGTGACGCCGCCGTCCTCGTGCACCGAGACCGAGACGTGCAGCTCGCACCACACCGGGTCGGCGTCCGCGCCGCCCGCGCCGCGCTCGCGGGTGCGCAGGGCCCGCGGTGCGCACGACCAGCTCACCGACCCCGCCGACCCCGCCGGGCGCGCCAGCAGCGGCGTCACCGGGCCCGGCGTCCCGGCGGTCTCGGCGCCGAGGTCGAGCAGCTCGTCGGCGCGGCGGCCGCGCAGCGCCTCGGGGCCCTGACCGAGCAGCCGGCACAGCGCCTGGTTCGCCTTGACCAGCCGCTCGTCGTCGTCGAACAGCGCGATCCCGACCGGGGCGACGGCGAGCAGGTCGGTGAAGCGCTGGGTCAGCGCCCGCAGCCGCTCCTCGGCCTGGCGCCGGCCGGTGACGTCGGACGCGGTGCCGAGCACGGTGCCGTCGGACCGCAGGGCGGCGTGCAGCTGCAGGATGCGCCCGGTGCCGTCGCCGAGGCGCGCCTCGGTCTCCAGCGGCGTCCCCTCGGACACCAGCGCGGCCCAGCGGCGTGCGAACCCGCGCCGGTCGGCCGGGTGCAGCGCGTTGAGGAGGTCCTCCGCGCTCTGCACCGGGTGCGGGTCCGTGCCGAGCAGCTCCGCGAGCACGGGCGAGAGCCACGCCGAGCCGGAGGCGAGATCGACCTCCCAGTGGCCGAGGCCGGCGATCCGCTCGATGTCGGCCGCCGACGGCCCGGACGCCGGCTCCGGGGCCGCGGGGAGCACATGGGGCGTCTGGGGTGCTTGGGGCGCCTGGGGTGCTTGGGGTGCTTGGGGCGTCTGGCGCGGCATCGGCTCCGTGGCGGGCTCGGGCCGCGGCACCAGGACGAGCGTCGCGCCGCCCGCCGCGTCCGGCCAGACGACGACCTGCACCGGCAGCGGCGTGTCCGCCACGCGCCGCAGCCGGGCGCCGAGCAGCCCCTCGGGGCCGGCGCAGGGGTCGACGGGCGCGAGGTCGACGAGCAGGTCGTGCAGCGGGCGCCCGACCATGCGGCCCGGCGTGACGGTGCCGGACGGATCGACGAGCTGCGCGACCTGCTCGCGCACGGCCACGACGCGCCCGCCGGCGTCATGGTGCAGCGCGGCGCCGGCCGGCAGCGTCACGCCGCCCTCGGGACCGCCGTCGGCGGGGGGCAGGACCGCGAGTGCCTCGGCCCGGTGTCTCGCGGTCGACCCGGGCGATCGGGGAGCCGCCGGGGCGGCAGAGGCGACGGTGAGGCCACGCGAGCCCGGCACCGGCACGGCACTCCCCACGTCTGCGCTCCCCTCGCCGCGGGCCCCCCGCCGTTCCGGTTGGAACGGCCTCTCCGCGTCTGTCTCAGGCAACGAAGAAGACCCGGTCCGGGTCCGGGTAGATCACCCTGTGGAGGGATGCCGCGCGGCGACCGCGTGTTCCGACGCGTTCTGCTGCACGACACGGTCGGTCGACCTTGAGGCCACCGACCGGTCGTCGCGCCGAAGCGGACGGAGTCCACGACGAGCGGCAGACGGACCAGAACCACTCGCCCGACGGACCGCGAGGTCACCCACCTGCGGCTCACCGCCCTACGGTCGGTGCTCTCGGTCCGTGACGAGCGGTCCGGATCTCGCCACGAACGCTCCGCAACCTCCGGAAGGATGACGGATGATCGGCCGGGTGAGCGACAGCGACACACCCGTCGCACGCAACACCGGCCCCGAACCCGGTCCGCCGCCGACCCCACCGTCGTGGACGACCGGGCTGCCCGCCACCTCCGGTGGACGACCGAACGGCCCGCGGCCCGCCGACGACTCAGTGCCCGTGCCCCTCGGCGGCGACCTCGGCGACGTGCCGGCGCACGACGCCCTCCTCCGCGGCTGCGCGGGCCACGGCGGCGGCGACCGCCGGCGCGACGCGGTCGTCGAGGGCGCTCGGGACGATGTGGTCGACGCCGAACTCGTCGTCGCCCGCGGCGATGTCCGCGATCGCCTCGGCGGCGGCGAGCTTCATGGCCTCGGTGATCCGCCGGGCGGCGGCGTCGAGGGCCCCGGCGAACACCCCGGGGAAGGCGAGCACGTTGTTGATCTGGTTCGGGTAGTCGCTGCGCCCGGTGGCGACGACCGCCGCGTGCTTGCGCGCGACCGAGGGGTCGATCTCCGGGTCGGGGTTGGACAGCGCGAACACGATCCCACCCTCGGACATCGAGGCGATGACCGACTCGGGGATGGTCGAGCCGGACAGCCCGAGGAAGACATCGGCCCCGGACACCGCGGCGGCGAGGTCGCCCCGGACGCCGCGCGGGTTCGTCTCCTCCGCCAGCGCGATCTTCTCGACGTTCATGCCCTCACGGCCGGCATGGATGACGCCGCGGGAGTCGAGCACGACGACGTCGCTCGCCCCCGCCGAGAGCAGGGTCTTCGCGCAGGCGACGCCGGACGCCCCGGCACCGCTGACGACCACCCGGAGCGTGCCGAGGTCACGGCCGAGCACGCGGGCGGCGTTGCGCAGGGCCGCGAGGACGACGATCGCGGTGCCGTGCTGGTCGTCGTGCATGACCGGGCAGTCGAGCGCCTCGATCAGCCGGCGCTCGATCTCGAAGCAGCGCGGCGCCGCGATGTCCTCGAGGTTGACCGCGCCGAAGCTGGGACGCAGGTGCACGAGCGTGTCGACGATCTCGTCGACGTCGGTGGTCTCGAGGACCAGCGGGATCGAGTCGAGGTCGGCGAACGCCTTGAACAGCGCCGACTTGCCCTCCATCACGGGCAGGGACGCGCGCGGGCCGATGTCGCCCAGGCCGAGGACGGCGGTGCCGTCGGAGACCACGGCCACCAGGCGGTGGGTCCAGGTGTAACGCGCGGTGAGCGCCTTGTCGTCGGCGATCGCCCGGCAGACCTTCGCCACCCCGGGCGTGTAGGCGATCGAGAGGTCGCGACGGCCGGAGAGCCCGACCGTCGGCGCGATGGAGAGCTTGCCGCCCTCGTGGGAGGCGAAGACCTCCTCGTCGGTGATGTCGCGGCCGTCGAGGGCGGGCTGGTTCGTGGTGGCGTCGTTGCCGGGGTCGCTCACGGGGGCTCCAAGCGGGCGGTCGGGTCGCGCAGGCAGGCCTGCCGAGGTCGGGGTACCCGGGCGGGAGGTGGTGGCGGCTCCCGCGGTCGGCGGGGGCCGGGCGGGCCGTCGGCGCGGGTGGGCGCGCGGCCCGGGCCACGCGGCGCTGGCGCGCTCCGTCGCCCCGGTCGCGGCGAATCCTCCCGCGTCGGTGGGGGTCGTGTCTGCGTCCGGGGTCACCCCGGCGCGCCGCTACCGGGCGTGCAGGCGTCCCGGGCGGGGCCACAGACGCCAGCGGACGGGCCCGAGGACTTCCGCCGGACCGAGGGTGCGGGAGTCGGTGGAGGCCTGCGGGGCGTCGCCGACCACGAACCAGCCGTCGTCGAACGCGAGCGCCGCCCGCTTCACCGAGAGCTGTCCGGGGCGCGAGGCCCACCGCACGAGGGCGAGCTCGCCGGGCCGCACCGCCGCCCCCGGCAACGCCACGACGACGTCCCCGTCACGCAGCGTCGGGGCCATCGAGGCGCCGCGCACCAGGACCCGCCGGGGACGGCGCTCCACCAGCGTGATCAGCAGCTCACGGGTGGTCCGCACCGGCCGCGCTCCACGTGTCGGGGCCCCGTGACAGGGGTACGTTGACTGTCGTCGGAACGATCACCATTCCTCAACAGGAAGAGGGAGGCGAGATGGGACTGCTCTCCAGCGTCCTGCGCCCGCGTCTGGAGGCCACCGCACACTGCGACCTCCCCTGCGGCGTCTACGACCCGGCCCAGGCCCGGATCGAGGCCGAGTCGGTCAAGGCGATCCAGGAGAAGTACCAGTCGAACGAGGACCCGGCCTTCCGGACCCGCGCCATCCAGATCAAGGAGGAGCGCGCGGACCTCGTCAAGCACCACCTCTGGGTGCTGTGGACGGACTACTTCAAGCCGCCGCACTTCGAGAAGTACCCGCAGCTCCACGAGCTGTTCAACAAGGCCACCAAGGCCGCGGGCGGCGGCG
Organism: Actinomycetospora sp. 2LY8.5; assembly: GCF_057180585.1. Classification (NCBI taxonomy): domain Bacteria; kingdom Bacillati; phylum Actinomycetota; class Actinomycetes; order Pseudonocardiales; family Pseudonocardiaceae; genus Actinomycetospora; species Actinomycetospora sp. 2LY8.5. The sequence continues at coordinate 59,116 of NZ_JBXUHE010000013.1, read as the reverse complement.
CCGACGGCGCCAAGTCGTCGATGGACCCGCAGACCGGTCAGCAGGTCCTCGACTACATCGCCGAGATCTCGGACATCTTCTGGGAGACCAAGAAGGGCTGATCCCCTTCCGCACGGCTCCCGACGCGCCCGTCCCCGCCATCCGGGGGCGGGCGCGTCGCGGTGCTCGGCCCCGCGACCGGGTAGGAACGCCGCCGTGAACGCCGCTGTGAACGCCGCCGTGAGCGCGACCCCGATCGGGCGCATCTACGTCCTGCGTCACGGCGAGACCGCGTGGTCCCGCGACGGACGGCACACCAGCCGCACCGACCTCCCGCTGACCGCCGAGGGCGAGGAGGCCGCCCGGACCGCAGGGCGCCTGCTCGTCACGCTGCGCGGCGCCGACGTCCCGCCCCCGGCCGTGTGGACCAGCCCCCGGCGTCGCGCCACCGACACCGCGCGGTTGGCGGGCCTGGATCCCTCGGCGGTCCGCGAGGACCTCGTCGAGTGGGACTACGGCGCCTACGAGGGCCGCACGACGCCGGAGATCCGCGAGGAGGTGCCCGGCTGGACGGTGTGGACGCACCCGTGCCCCGGCGGGGAGACCGGCGCGGAGGTGGCCGCCCGGCTCGACCACGTCCTCGCCGACGCCGCGCAGGAGCTCGCGGCGCGCGACGTCGTCCTCGTGGGCCACGGCCACGCCGGGCGCGTGCTCATCGCCCGCTATCTGGGCCTCGAGCCGTCGGCCGGGGTGGGGTTCGCGTTCGACGCGGCGTCGGTGACGGTGCTGGGCCACGAGCGCGGGGTGCCGCGCATCGACCTTCTCAACGCCCCCGGCGGCCTCGTGGAACCGCCGCCCCCGCCGGCCGACCGGCACTGACGACCGTGTCCCGCCGTCACGTCACCGTGCCGGCCGCCCCGGGCGGCGGCGCCCGCCGCGACCGGCACGTCTAACATGATCAAGACGCCGCTGAACGTGCGGAAGCCGCTGGTCGCGGGGTCGCTGAACCCGGGTCGGTGGACTCACCGTCTACCGCCCCGCCCGGAACCGGAACGACCGCTCACCGGCCTCCGCGGAGGCGTCGAGGAAGCCCGCGTCGCGCAGCCGACCGGGCATGGTCGCCGGGTCGACGACCACCATGGTGTCGCCCACGTGCAACAGCCGGAAGCGCACGCTGCGCACGCTGTCCGACCCCGCGAACACCCCGCCGGGGCGCAGGACGCGCGCCGCCTCGGCGAACACCCGGTCCTGCCGGGCGGGCGAGGGCACGTGGTGCAGCACGGTGAAGCAGACGACGACGTCGAAGCTCGCGTCGCGGAACGGCAGGCGCGCGCCGTCGGCGGTGTGGACGTCGACCCGGCCCTCCATGGCCCGGTCCAGGTCGGTCGCCAGCTTCGGGTCGACCTCCACGGCGGTCAGGGTGCCGGCGCGCTCGACCAGCCACCGTGTCGTCACGCCGTAGCCCGGTCCGATCTCGAGGACGTCGCCGCCGAGGTCGAGGCCCTCGAGCGCCCACGGCATCACCTGGCCGTGCATGCGCTCGGCCCAGCGGTCGGAGCGGCACAGCCGGCGGTGCATCGCGTTCATCGCCACGACGACGGAGTTCCCCTCACCGCTCCGCCCATGCCCGCGCGGGCGCGCACAGGAGCCCGTAGAGCACCGCCGCGGCCGCGACGACGACCGGCACGCCCCACTCCGGGCGCTGCGAGGGCACGGCGGCGTAGAAGGCGCACCCGATCGTGAGGAGCTGGGCGACGAGCGCCGGCCCGCGGGCGCCCCGCTGACCCCGCAGCAGGGCCACGGCGACGACACCGAGCCCCAGGGCGAGCAGCACGACGAACCCCCACACGGAGAACGCCACGCCGCCGGTGGCCATCAGGACCGCCACCACGACTCCGACGACGGCCTCCGCGAGCACCCCGACGGCCGCGAGGCGCACGGAACGGGGCGGGGCGGACACACCGATCAGGGTAGGTGGCGGACCCTCGGGTGCCCCGGGTGGCCGAGAGATCGGCGACATCCCGGGACCGCACCCCCCGACCGGGCGGAGGGCCCCGTCTACGGTGAGGGCCGTGCGTGCGCTGCTCGTGGCCAATCCCTCGGCCACCACGACGACGGCGGCCGGTCAGGACGTCATCGCGCACGCGCTCGCCAGCGAGATCAAGCTGGACGTCGTCGCCACGCGCTACCGGGGCCACGCGGCCGAGCTCGCCGCCCGCGCCCGGTCGGAGGCCGTCGACCTCGTCATCGTCCTCGGCGGCGACGGCACCGTGAACGAGGCGCTGAACGGCCTGCTCGCCGACGGTCCCGGGGAGCACGTCCCGGCGCTCGGGGTGGTGCCCGGCGGGTCGGCCAACGTCTTCGCGCGCGCCCTCGGGGTCCCGCGGGAGCCGCTCGAGGCCACCCACAGGCTGCTCGGCGCGCTCCACGAGGGACGCTCGCGCACGGTGGGCCTCGGTCGCGCCGACGAGCGGTGGTTCAGCTTCAACGCCGGGCTCGGGTGGGACGCCGACGTGATCGCCTCCATGGAGCGCGCCCGCGGTCGCGGCCACGACGCCACCCCGACCCGCTACGTCGCCACCTCGGTCCGCCGCTGGACGCGCACCCGCGTGGACCCGCCCGACCTCACCGTCGAGATCGCGGGCGAGGAGGCGGTCGGCGGCGTGCGGCTGGCGATCGTGTCGAACACCGACCCGTGGACCTACCTGGGGTGCCGCCCGGTGCGCACGAACCCCGGCTGCTCGTTCGACTCCGGCCTCGGTCTCTTCGCGCTCAGGTCGGTCGGCCTGCCGACGGTGCTGCGCCTCATCCAGCAGATCCTCAGCCGCGACGGGGCGACCGGGCTGAAGTCCGTGGTGCGCCGCGACGACGTGCCCGCCCTGCGGATCACCAGCGACGAGCCGGTCAACCTCCAGGTCGACGGCGACCACCTCGGACAGCGCAGCGACGTCGAGTTCGTGGCCGTTCCGGAGGCGCTGCGCGTGGTGGTCTGACGCCCGCCTTCGGGCCGTATGAAGCCCGTGTGAAGCGACGACGGGCGGTCAGCCGCCTTCTGAATCGAGCCCACCTGCCGCCGCTCGTCGCGCACCTCCGGACGAGTGGACGGCTCGTCGTGCTGTCGTCGTCGCTCGTCGCAGCCGAACGGTCATGACCGTCTGCGCAATTCCACTCACCGACCGAGTTCGCCCGCCGAACCGCTTGGCACTCGATCTCGCAGGTCACGTCCTGCAGATTGAATCGCATCCCCCGCAAATGCCGGGAAGGACGCACGACCCACCACGGGTCGAGCGATCCGGACCGGTCGGGTCCGTCGCTCGAAAAGCGAGCGTCGGGCGGGAGATCGGGCGACAGTGAGTGTCCCTGATCTCCGTTGGCTGGTCACGGCGCCACACCGGAGCCGTGACGAGGTCGAGAACACGACGACCACGACCGGTGCGCTCCCCGAGGCGCACCCACCGAGGAGCTCAGAACGATGGACTGGCGGAACGACGCTGCTTGCCGCGACGAGGACCCGGAACTGTTCTTCCCCGTCGGCACGAGTGGCCCCGCACTCTCGCAGATCGCGCGCGCCAAGAGCGTCTGCCGGCGCTGCCCGGCCATGACCGAGTGCCTGAAGTGGGCGCTCGAGTCGGGTCAGGACGCCGGCGTCTGGGGCGGTGCCAGCGAGGACGAGCGCCGCGCCCTCAAGCGCCACGGCGTGCGACCCGAGGTGCACACCGGCTTCTGATCCGGACCGCGGACGCCCGCTCCCCGGCGTCCGCCCCGGACACGGCCCCCGGCGCACGCTCCCCCACCCCGCGCCGGATCGGGTCGGACGCTCGCTCCCCACGCGTCCGATCCAGCCGAGAAGGATGACGTCGAGCACGTCACGCAGGCCCCGGGCCGTCCCCCGAAGACGGTGCCGGGGCCTTCGTGTGTTCCGCCGGGTGTGCTCAGCGGCCGCCCCGGTGCTGCAGCGGCACCCGCAGGACGGCGCGGGTGCCCGCCTGCTCGCCCGGGACGATGCGCAGGGCGCCGGCGAGCTCGGAGTCGACGAGCGTGCGCACGATCTGCAGGCCGAGACCCGTGGCCCGCTCCAGCGAGAAGGTCTCGGGCAGCCCACGGCCGTCGTCGCGGACCTCCACCTCGAGCTGGGCGGCCGTCCGCGACGCCGCGATGACCACGGTGCCCGAGGCCCCCTCGGCGAACCCGTGCTCGAGGGCGTTGGCGACCAGCTCGGTGAGCACCATGACCAGCGGTGTCGCCATGGCCGCCGACAGCACGCCGACCTCGCCCTCGCGGCGCATCGCGACCCGGGCGCCGGGGCGGGCGAGGTCGTTCATCATCGGCAGCACGCGGTCGAGCACTTCGTCGATGTCGACCTTCTCGTCCACCGACGCCGCCAGCGCCTCGTGCACCAGGGCGATCGAGGCGACCCGGCGCACCGACTCCGTGAGCGCCTCCTGGGCCTCCGCGTGCTGCGTGCGGCGGGCCTGGAGGCGCAGGAGCGCCGCGACGGTCTGGAGGTTGTTCTTCACGCGGTGGTGGATCTCGCGGATCGTCGCGTCCTTGCTGAGCAGGGCCCGGTCGCGCCTGCGCACGTCGGTGACGTCCCGGACCAGCACCAGGGCCCCGCTCGGCACTCCCCGCGGGTGCAGCGGCAGCGCACGCAGCACGGCGGTCGCGCCGTGGCCCTCGAGCTCGGCGCGCTGCGACGGGGCGCCGGCCAGCGCGCCGCGCACGTGCTCGGCCGCCTCCGCGCCCTCGAAGGCGTCGTCGGCGACCTCCTTGACCACGGCGGCGAGGTCGGCGCCGACCAGTTCCTCGCTCCACCCGAGGCGGTGGAACGCGGACGCGGCGTTCGGGCTCGCGTAGAGCACGCGGCCCGTCGAGCTGCTCCGCACCAGCCCGTCGCCCACCCGGGGCGACGAACGGCCCTCGTCGCGCCCCTCGGCGGTCGGGAACGTGCCGTCGGCGACCATCTGGCACAGGTCCGCGGCGACGGCCAGGTACGAGATCTCGAGGGTGCTGGGCACCCGCGGTGCGGCGAGGTTGGTGTCCCGGCCCAGGACCGCGACGACGGCCGGCGAGTCCGGGCCACGGACCGGTACCACCTCGCGGCGGACCGACCGGCCGCGGTGCCAGCGGGGCTGGTCCTCGCGGCGCATCGTGGTGTCGGTGAAGGCGCGGTCGAGCTGCGGGTGCTGGCTCGCCGAGGCCCGCGCGCCCACCATGTCCTCGGGATGAGCGGTCGCCGTCGTCGTCGGGCGGCTCTGCGCGACGCACAGGAAGTCACCGTCCGTCGTACGTACCCACAACAGGAAGTCGGCGAACGACAGGTCCGCGAGCAGCTGCCACTCGGCGACCACCCGCTGCAGGTGCGCCGCCGCCGCCCCTGACAGGGCGGTGTGCGCGGCCAGGAGGTTCGACAGCGTCGACACCGGCCGGCCCCTGTTCCCCACGGCGATCATCCAACCATCGTGGCGGGGGACGGAGCCTGCGGAGCCCGACCCATCGACGAGGTCAGATGCCCCCGACATGCGAGAATGGACCCATGTCGAAGCGCGCGCGCCAGAAGCGGGACCGCAAGAAGAAGGGCAGCAACCACGGCAAGCGGCCCCACGCCTGAGCACTTGCCCCGGAACGCACGAAGGCCTCGTCCGCGGTGATCGCGGGCGGGGCCTTCGTCATGTGTGGACCCGCTCAGGTCCGCCAGGACTCCACGCGGGTCTGGTTGACCTCGACGACCGTGCCGCCCGGGCCGCGCTCGACGGTGACCTCGGCCTGCTCGAGCACCGTCGCGCGGATCTGCTCGCGCAGCCGCTGGTGCAGTCCGGCCGGGGCGTGCTCGCCGCTGCAGCTGCGGGTGAGCAGCGTCTTCACCTTCTCCTCGAGCCCGTAGCGCGCCAGGCACGGCCCGCACTCGTCGAGGTGGCGACGCAGCTGGGCGTCCCGCGCGTCGTCGCACTCGTGGTCGAGCAGGAGCCACACCTCGGCGAGGACCTCCGCGCAGTCGGTCTCGTGGGGCTTGCCGCAGCTCATCGCCGGGCCCCCTCTCCGGTGGTCGCAGGAGTCTGGCCGTCACGGATGAACCCGCGGTCGCGGGCGGTGTCGGTGAGCGCCTCGCGCAGCTGGCGCCGGCCCCGGTGCAGTCGCGACATCACGGTGCCGATCGGGGTGCCCATGATCTCGGCGATCTCCTTGTAGGCGAACCCCTCGACGTCGGCGAGGTAGACCGCCATCCGGAAGTCGTCCGGCAGGTTCTGCAGCGCGTCGCGGATGTCGGTGTCGGGGAGGTTCTCCAGCGCCTCGGCCTCCGCGGACGGGAGCCCGGAGCTCGAGTGCTCCCCGGCCTGGGCCAGCTGCCAGTCGGTGATCTCCTCCGTGGGCGACTGCTGGGGCTGGCGCTGCCGCTTGCGATAGGTGTTGATGTAGGAGTTGGTGAGGATCCGGTACAGCCACGCCTTGAGGTTGGTGCCGGGGCGGAACGAGGCGAACGACGAGTACGCCTTCAGCACCGTCTCCTGGACCAGGTCCTCGGCGTCGGCCGGGTTGCGGGTCATCCGCAGCGCCGCGCCGTACAGCTGGTCGACCATCGGCATCGCGTCGCGCTCGAAGCGCGCCGCCCGCTCCTCGGGCGTCTCGGTCGCCACGTCGACGACCTCACCGGACCCCTCGTCGGTGTCGTCGGGAGTCTCAGGAGTCACAGGAGTCACAGCCCTCGCCGCGTCGGCCACGGGGCTCCCTTCGGGCCGCGCCACGGGCGCGGTCGGGACGTCGATGAATCCCGGGGAGACTACCCGCGTCGGGCGCAGGACACCCGGTCCCGCGGACGACGTCACGCCGTCGAACGGCGTCGCGGTGGCCGTGGGGGCCTCCGCCATCGTCATCAGTGCTGGCATGTCCGGCTCAACGCGACGACCGGGTGCGGGATTCCCCTACCCTCCCCTGGTGGCGCAGGAACGCGGAGCGCAGCGGAGCCGGGCCGCCCCGCACGCCGTCGCGACGCGGGCCTTCCGGCCGGGCTGATCAGTCGAAGCTCGTCGGCAGCAGCTCGAGCTCCCCGACCAGCTCCTCCAGCCACGGCGCGACGGCGTCGCGGATCGGCCCCTTCGCCTTCAGGGAGTGGTCGCCCCGCACGGTCACGACCTGACGGTGCGCCGCCGGTGCCGGGACCCCGAACCGGTCGCGGTCGCCCGAGACGGCGAGCACCGGAATCCCGGCGGCGTCGACGGCGTCGATCTCCGGGCCGCGGTCGGGGCGGGTGCCGTCCTTGCGCGCGGGCGCCAGGAGCGGGAAGGCCAGCGTCAGCACGCCGACCGGAGCCGGGTCGGCGACGACCGCGCCGCGGCACGCGACCCGCGCCCCGGACGACCGGCCGCCGTGGACCTGCGCCGTGTCCGGGAACCGCTCGGTGAGCGCCGCGAGCACGGACGCCCAGGCCTCGTCGAGGTGCGCGGCGGGCGGCGGCGCCTTCCGGTTCGCCACGCGATAGGGCTGCAAGACGCGGGCCACCGCGAAGAGCCCGGCCGCCTCCTCCGCGGCGAGGAGATCGGGCGCCTGGACGCCCCCGCCGGCACCGTGGCCGAGCACCACGAGCCCGTGGCCGAGCTCCGGCGTCCTGAGCACGACCCGGGCCGGGCCGTGCGGCGTCGGGACCTCGAACTCGTCGACCGTGACGCTCATGACGCGACGATCACTGGGTCGCCGGCACGTCGAGGTCCAGCTCCAGACCCTGCTGCTCGGGCTCCTCCTGGCTCTCCTCGACCAGCTCGGGCCCGTGGTTCTGCACGTTGTTGACCTTGGTGGACACCTGGCGCAGCTCGAACGAGGTCAGGAGCTCGGGCGGCGGGGGCTCGAGGAGGTCGGTCGGGTCGTCGTTGTCGGGGTCGAGCCACGCCTTCCAGCGCTCGGCCGGCAGCACCAGCGGCATCCGGTGGTGTATCTCCGTGAGCGGGCCGGCGGCGTCGACGGTGACGACCGTGGTGCTGATCAGCGGCGACGTGCCCTTCGGCGCGTCCTTGGGCCGCCAGGTCTCCCACAGGCCGGCCAAGGCGAGCGACGTCCCGTTCGGCAGCGTGATGAAGTACGGCACCTTGCGCCCGCCGGGATCGTCGCGCCGCCACTCGAACCAGCCGTCGGCCGGGAGCAGGCAGCGGCGGCCCTTGACCGCCCGGCGGAACGCGGGCTTGCTGGTCAGCGAGTCGGACCGCGCGTTGATCATGCGGTTGCCGACCTTCGGGTCGTCGGCCCAGCCGGGCACCAGCCCCCAGCGCATGGCCCGCAGGCTGCGCTCGAGCGTCTGCGGATCGGCCTTGCCGTCGGCGTCGCGGGGATGCCGGTCGACCACGCCGATCACCGTGGTGGTGGGCGCGACGTTGTGGTCGGGACCGGGCCACGCGCCGTCGGTGGCGTCGACGGCGTCGAACTCCTCGGCGAGGGTGGCCGGGTCCTTCGCCTGGCTGTAGCGGCCGCACATGCCGCCCATCCTGCACCGCGTCACCGACCGGCGGGCCGTCAGCCGCTCGCCCCGACCACCGCGCGGCGCAGCCCGTGCCGGTCGGCCCACTCCCCGATCGCCTGCGCGATGGCCAGCGGCCGGTCCTCGGGGACGTCGTGCCGAGCCGGGCCGCAGGGGGTGGTCTCGAGGGCGCTCCAGTGCGCCTGGCACCAGGCGACCAGCTCGGGGCCGAGCATGAGCGTCGGGTGGGGGTCGAAGGTGAGCAGGGGCTTGGGCACGTCCGGCGAGGCCGCCGGGCTCGGCGGCATCCGGGCCCCGCACGCCGACGTCTTCCCCTTCGTGACGCCCGAGGGGACGTCGGTCAGCGAGCTCGCCCACCGCGCCCACGTGCGCAAACAGACGATGGCGCAGGCCGTCGAGCAGCTCGAGCGGGCCGGGTACGTGGAGCGCCGTCCCGACCCGCACGACCGTCGTGCCCGGCGCGTCGTGCTCACCGAGCGGGGCGAGGCCGTCCGCGCGACGGCCGTCGCGGCCGGGGGGCGCGTCGAGGCCCGCTGGGCGTCCCTCGTCGGCGCCGACGAGCTGGAGTCCCTGCGCGCGACGCTGCAACGGCTGCTCGTGGCGCTCGACGCCCCGGACGGCACCGACGACTGAGCGAGCCGCTCGCGAGAGGATGGGCCCATGAGCGATCAGCCCTGGGCCGCCCCGACCGCCGACGGACCGGTGCGGGGGACGGTGTCGGTGCCGGGGTCGAAGTCGGTGACCAACCGGGCGCTGGTGCTCGCCGCGCTCGGCACCGACGGCGTCACCCGCCACGTCCGGGGCGCCGCCCGCTCGCGCGACACCGCGCTGATGGCCGGGGCCCTGGAGGCGCTCGGGGCCGGCGTGACCAGCAGCGACGGCCGCGCCGGCACCCTCGACCTGGCGATCACCGCCCCGGTGACCTTCCACGCCGCCACGGTCGACTGCGGCCTCGCGGGCACCGTGATGCGCTTCGTCCCGCCGCTGGCCGCGCTGGCCGACGGTCCCGTGGTGCTCGACGGCGACCCGCGGGCCCGCGAGCGGCCCATGAGCGGGATCGTCGAGGGCCTGCGCGGGCTGGGCGTCGAGGTCACCGGCGAGGCGCTGCCGCTCACCGTCGCCGGGGGCCCGCACCCGGCGGGCGGCAAGGTCACCGTCGACGCGTCGGCGTCGAGCCAGTTCGTCTCGGGCCTGCTGCTCTCGGGCGCCCGCTACGCGCGCGGCGTCACCGTCGCCCACGCCGGCGAGCGCGGGGTCCCGTCGTTGCCGCACGTCACGATGACCGTCGCGATGCTGCGTCACGCCGGCGTGACGGTCACCGACGAACCGGCGCGCTGGCACGTCGTCCCGGGCCCGGTCACCGCGCCGACGGTCGTCGACGTCGAGCCCGACCTCTCCGGAGCCGCGGTGTACCTGGCCGCCGCGGTGGCGACCGCGGGCGAGGTGACGGTCGCGGGCTGGCCGGACACCGACCTGCAGCCCGGTACCGTGGTCCGGCGGGTGCTGGAGGCGTTCGGCGCGCAGGTCACGCTGTCCACCGACGGCCTCACGGTGCGCGGCCCCGACCGCCTCGACGGCGTCGACGTCGACCTGCACGAGGTCAGCGAGCTGACCCCCACCGTCGCCGCCCTGGCCGCCCTGGCCGCGCGCGGCGGGGCGTCGTCGCGGCTGCGCGGTGTCGCGCACATCCGCGGCCACGAGACCGACCGGCTCGCCGCACTCGTCGCCGAGCTCGGCACCGTGGGCGCGCGGGTGGCCGAGACCGAGGACGGGCTGGAGGTCGCCCCCGCGTCCCTCGGGGCGCCGACACGGCCGTGGCGGGCCTACGCCGACCACCGCATGGCGACGGCGGGCGCGCTCGTCGGGCTCGTCGTGCCCGGCGTGACGATCGACGACGTCGCCGCCACCGCGAAGACCCTCCCCGACTTCCCCACCGACTGGCCCGAGCTCGTCGCCGCCGGGGTCGGGGTCTCCAGGCCGGCTCGGTGACGCCCAGCGGATCTCGGGGCGGCGGGCGGGGGTCGACGTCCCGGCTGGACGAGTCCGACGTCCGGGTGCGGCCCGGCCGGGGCACGCGGCCACGCAGCAAGCGCCGCCCCGAGCACGCCGATGCCGTCGAGGCGATGGTCGTGGGCGTCGATCGCGGACGGTGGACGTGCGCCCCTGACGAGGACCCGACCCGCCGCGTCGTCGCCATGCGGGCCCGCGAGCTGGGCCGCACGCCCGTCGTCGTCGGCGACCGGGTGGGGATCGTCGGCGACGTCTCCGGAGGCGAGGACGCGCTGGCGCGCATCGTGCGGGTCGAGGAGCGCTCGAGCGTCCTGCGCCGCACCGCCGACGACACCGACCCCTACGAGCGCGTGGTCGTCGCCAACGCCTCGCACCTGGTGATCGTCACGGCGCTGGCCGACCCGGTCCCGCGCACCGGGTTCGTCGACCGCGCGCTCGTCGCCGCCTACGCGGGCGGCCTGGAACCCGTGCTGTGCCTGACGAAGGCCGACCTCGCCGACCCGGAGGAGTTCGCCGCCAACTACGCGGCGCTCGACCTCACCGTCGTCGTCACCCGGGCCGATCACGACCCCGAGGCGCTCCGGGAGGTCGTCGCGGGCCGGGTCTCGGCGCTGATCGGGCACTCCGGGGTGGGCAAGTCGACGCTGGTCAACGTGCTGGTGCCGGACGCCGACCGGGCCGTCGGCGAGGTCTCCGGTGTCGGGAAGGGGCGGCACACGTCGACGTCGGCGGTGGCGCTGGCGCTCCCGGAGCTCGAGGGAGACGGGGCGGAGCGGAGCTCGCCCCCGGGCATCTCCGGCTGGGTGATCGACACCCCGGGCATCCGGTCGTTCGGCCTCGCCCACATCGCGCCGGACGACGTCGTCGCCGCGTTCGGCGACCTCGCCGCGGCGATCGAGGAGTGCCCGCGGGGGTGCGGGCACCTCGGCCCCCCGGCGGACCCGGAGTGCGCGCTCGACGCGGAGGTCGAGGCCGCGCGCCTGTCCGCCGCGCGCCTGGAGGCGCTGCGGCGGGTCCTGGAGGCGCTGCGGACGCCGGCGTGGGAGGCGTGAGCCAGAACGCGGGTGTGCTGGTCGGCGTGCTCGTCGACGACGCGCCGGGACGCACGGAGCCGAACGCTGAGGTCATGGGCTGAGCTCAGGGGTGCCGGTGGGGTGTCGCCGGGTCACACCCCGTCTCGGATGACGCGATCCGCCCGATGTGCCGTCGCGGCGACGAGGCGCGCGTTCGCGCCGTCGCTGCCGTCGGCGCGGGCGACGGCCTCGGCGTGGCTGCGGCCGTGCTGCTCGTGCCGGGCGATGAGCCGGTCACGGCGCAGGTCCTCGTCGGGGGCGAGGAACCACGCCTCGTCGAGCAGCGGGCGGACGCCGTCCCAGGGCGGGTCGTCGAGCAGCAGGTAGTTCCCCTCGGTGACCACGACGAGCGCGTCCGGCGGGACCGCGAGCGCGCCGGCGATCGGCTCCTCGATCTCGCGGCGGAACTCCGGGCCCCACACCGTCGCCGTCCGCGACCGGACGCGGTCGAGGAAGGCCACGTAGCCCGCGGCGTCGAAGGTGTCGGGGGCGCCCTTGCGTTCGCGGCGGCCCAGGCGGTCGAGGACGGAGTTGGCCAGGTGCCAGCCGTCCATCCCCACGACCGCGGTCTCGGGGGCCGCGAGCGACGCCGCGAGCGTGGACTTGCCCGCGCCCGGGCCGCCGACGATCCCGAGCAGGCGGCGGCGGCCGTCGGCGCGGGCGGCGTCGAGGAGGTGGGAGATGTCGGCGGTCGACTCCGGGGTCACGCCGCGCATGATGACCCACGACCGGGCACGGGCAGAGCGCTCGACGTCACCGGGTACGCGGGGCGGGCGGATGCCGTCGTTCACGGCCTGGCCCCCCGGGGATGCCGGCGCGGCCGGACCGGTGAGCTCCTGCCCGGTGTCGGGCCGACGTGCCAGGCTGGGCCGGTGCGGGAGCAGCAGCCGTGGCTCGACGTGCCGTTCGGGGAGAAGGACGAGGCCAAGGCCGCCGGCGCGCAGTGGGACTGGCGGGCCAGGCGCTGGTACGCGCCCCGGCCGGGGATGCCCGAGCTGGCCCGGTGGCGGCCGGTGCCGGCTGACGCGTCGCCTCCGTCGCCGGACGACGCCGAGGTCGACCTCGCGGAGCGGGTGCCGGGTCCCGAGGTGGCGCGACGCGACAGCGGCGGCCGGACCTGGTCGGCGGGCGCGGAGGGCGAGGTCCGGCTCGCGGAGGCGCTGCGCGAGCTCACCGAGGCGGGCCCGCTCGCCCAGCGCCGTCCGCCGTGGCGGGTGCTGCACGCGGTGCCGATGGGCCCGGGCCGCGGCGACATCGACCACGTGCTGCTCGGGCCGCCGGGCCTGGTCACCGTCAACACCGAGCACCAGCACGGTCGGGTGGTGCGGGTCGACGGCGACCGCATGACCGTCGACCGGGAGCCCGTCGACCACGTGGCCCGCGCTCGCGCGGAGGCCGAGCGGGCCGGGCGGCTGCTCGCCGCCGCGCGTCACGACGACCCCGGGACGGCGCCGCCCGCCACGGCGGCGCTGGCCGTGGTCGCGGCGTCGGTGACCACCGCGACGTCACCGCCCGGGGTGCTCGTGGCGACACCGTCGGGGCTCCCGCGCCTGGTCACGGCCCTGCCGGCGGTGCTGGCCGACGACGAGATCGACGAGCTCTACGCCCTGGCGCGGCGGCTGGGCACGTGGACGCGCGAGCTCTGAGCCCTGGTCGTCGTCCCGTTCCTCAGGCCAGACCGCCGGTGGCGCGCAGCGACTGACCGGTGATCCAGCGCCCGTCCGGTCCGCAGAGGAAGGCCACGACGGCGGCGATGTCGTCGGGGCGGCCGAGCCGTCCCAGCGGGGTCAGGGGCACGAGGGCGGTCTCGAGGTCGACGCCGGGGTTGTTGGTGCGCAGCAGGTCGGTGTCCGTGGCGCCGGGCAGGACGGTGTTGACGGTGATCCCGCGGGCGCCGAGGTCCCGGGCGGCGCAGGCGGCGAACTGCTCGACCGCGGCCTTGCTGGCCGCGTGCACGGCGGCCGCCGCGATGGGCGCCACGGTGTTCAGCGTCGAGACGTTCACGATCCGCCCGTCGTCGCGCAGGCGGGTGTGCGCCTCGCGCATGAGGGCGAACACCGACCAGGTGTTGACCCGCATGAGCGCGTCGTAGTCGTCGTCGCCGGTCTCCGGGATCGGCACCGGGCGGGTGGACGCCCCGGCGTTGTTGACCAGGATGTCGAGCCCCTCGAGGCGCTCCTCGGCGGCGTCGTAGAGGCGGCGGGGCGCGTCGCGATCGGTGAAGTCGGCCTGCTCCGCCCAGGCCCGGCCGTTCGCCGCCTCGACAGCGGCGAGCACCGCGTCCGCCGCCTGCCGGTCGGTCGCGTAGCTGAAGACCACCGATGCTCCGTCGGCCACCAGCCGCTCCACCACGGCGCGCCCGATCCCGCGCGACCCGCCCGTGACGAGCGCCGTCCGGCCCGCCAGCGCCTCCCTCGTCGCACTCGTCGCACTCGTCGCACTCGTCGGGCTCGTCGGGCTCGTCGGACTCACCGGGCTCGTCGGACTCACCGGGCGAGCGTCGCACGGCGGCCCGGCGGACATGCCGGCGCCGTCGACGTGGCCGGGCCCGCCGTGGGTGGGGAACCGTCAGACATCTGAGGCGTCCGTCGGTCACGGGCCCCGAAACGGGGGTAGGCCTCCGTCCCGGATGGAAGCCGGCCTGCTGGCCTGCACCCACCAGGGCTATGAGAACGGCGGCGAGTCGGGGTCGTCGACGACCGGGCACGGCGGTCGGTCGTAGGTGTGCCCGGTGGGGCTGGTCCAGGTGAACCAGCCGGGTCGGGGCTGCTCGAGCACCGACCGTGTGTGGTCGATCTCGACCTCGAGGGCCGACGCCCCGCACGGGGGGAAGACGCACGCCCGGTCGCGCATGGTGATCCAGCGCCGCAACGCCGCCGACGGGAACCGGGCCAGGGCCTCGCGGGCGCGCCGCCGCCGCCGCGCCGCCACCCGCTCCCACGCGGAGGCATCCATCCCGTCGCGCTGGCCGAAGGGTGAGCGCCCCTCGGGGCCTCCGACCGGAGAACCGGCCGCACGCTCCTCCGCGGCCCGGGCGGCGTCGCCCGCCGCGGATCGATCCGCTCGAGCACGACGGCCAGCCCGGCGCCGGCGGGGAACTCCTCGAGCCCCGCCGGCACCTCCTGGAAGCCGCTATCGAACACGTGTTCGAGCCTACCGCCACCCCCGACAGCCCGAGGCCCTTCGCTCAGATCTGCTGCACCCAGCCGACGACCACGAGGACCGCCCCGAGGACGACCACCCCGGTCACGGCCGGGACCCACCGCCGCCGGCGGGTCCCGAGCGCGGACTCGGTGAGGCGGACGTGCAGCGCGGTCAGCCCCCACCAGACCAGCGCGAGCACCACCAGCACCCCGACCCACGCCCACCCGTGCGCCGCCCACGCCCCGACGAGGTTCGGACCGCCCCACGCGTCGTCGTACGGCCCGGGCACCACGAGGCCGTAGAACGGGCCGCGGGCGGTGGCCAGCAGGGCCATCCACGCCAGCCACCAGAAGAGCAGCCCGAACACGACGCCGAGCAGGCCGTGGATCATCACCCGGGCGCCCCGCACCCGGTCGTCACGCAGGGACGAGGTCCGGAAGCCGCCGCAGTCGAGGTGCCGCCGAGCGGCGTCCACGCCGCCGACCGGACCGCTGACGGCGACCGCCACCATCACCCCCGCGGACGCCGGGAGCAGGCCGAGACCATAGGCCACGCGACGTCCGACCGTGCGCCAGAAGCCGACCCCGCCGGCCGCTGACCCCGCGGACGGCCCCGCAAGCGGCCTGCTCCCCGCCGTCCCCCGGGCCGCGGCGCCGCTCCCCGGCACACCACGCCCCACGACGCCGCTCCCCGCGGCGCCGTCCCCCGGGCCGGGGCCGCCGACGGCCGGGCCCCCGTCCCGAGATCGCGGGATCTCGGGAGCGCTGGGGACCGGCGTCGCGGCGGTGTGGCTCATACCCCGGGACGGTAGGGGCGCACCCCGACACCGCGAATCAACCCGAGGGACCGGATCCGTCTCCTCCGGAGGTAGGAGACCCAGCCAGAAGGATGGAGGCCGAAAGGACGAAAGAACCGAAAGGACGGGACGGGCTCAGAGCAGCTCGAGCACGAACGGGAGCTCCTGGACGCCGTACCAGGCGAGCTCGTGGTCCTCGGCCTCGCCGAGGACGAACTCGGCGTCCGGGTCGCCCAGGTCGGCGGCGTCCACGACGGCCGCCGCGGCCCGCACGGCGCCGCCGGCCTCCTCGAGGTCGAGGTGCACCGCCGCCAGCCGCGACATCGGGATGGGGCCCGCCACGCGCACCACGGCGTCGTCGAGGTCGGGGCGCAGGGTGACGTCGTCGACGTCCGCACTCACGACGGCGCGGCGGGCAGGCGCGGAGTCGTCCTCGGCCAGCTCGGTGGCCAGCAGGCGCAGCGACGCCCGGGCCGCCTCGCTCATGGCCACGTACTCGAGCTCCTCGTCGTCCCCCGCCGCGTACGCCTCCCGCAGTCGCGGGGTCAGGGCGAAGGCCGTGCCCGACAGCGGCTGGAGCTGCTCGGTGTCGAGCAGCCGCCGCAGGCCGGCGACCGTGGTCGGGACGTAGATCCTCACCGTTCCCCTGTCCTCTCGCGCGCCCAGCGCGCCGCCGTCGTCCGCAGCGCGACCTGCGCGACCTCGGCCTGCTTGCGAGGGTCCATGACGTTCCAGCCGGTCACGGCCCGGTCCTCCGCGTCGGGCGCGTGCTCGGTCACGGTGATCCCGGCGGCCCGCAGCCGCGCGATCTCGTGGTCGGAGCGCCCGCCGATCAGCCCGCGCAGCCAGCCGTCGGTGGCCCCGACGGGATTCGACCACACCGCCGGACCGTCCCCCGACCGGGCCAGGGGAACCAGCACGAGGGCCTCCTCGACGCGGGGGGTGTCGGGGTCGAGCAGGAGGTCGGCCGACGTCGCCGAGCAGACCCCGCCGTCGACGTAGCGGCGCCCCGCGATCCGCACCGGCGAGAACCAGCCCGGCACCGCGCACGACGCCGTCGCCGCCTCGGCCATCGACGCCGGGGGCGCCCCGGTCCGCCCGAACGGCACCCGCGCACCGCTGTCGTAGTCCATCGCGACGATCCGCACCTGCGGGTGCTCCGGCCACTGCTCGCGCGCCCACTTCGTGGCCCAGCGGTGCAGGCCGGTGGTGTCGCCCCGACCGGTCGGCAGCAACGCCGCCCCGAACGCCAGCGGCGGGAAGCGCCGGGGACTCCGGGCGATCTCGCCCAGCAGCCGCAGCGACCCGGGCCCGACGCGCGGCAACGGCGGCCGGCCCCGGCGCGCGGTCGACCGTGGGGCGCCCTTCGGCCGCGACGGCGCCGGCGGCGGGTCGAGCAGCTCGGCCAGCATGTCGGACACCGGTACCCCGCTGGCCAGCGCCGCGGCGATCACCGATCCCGCCGAGGTCCCGACCAGCACGTCCGCCTCGCGGGCGTCGCGCCCGGTCTCCACCTCCCAGGTCGTCAGCGCCGCGACCGTCCACGCGTAGCCGAGCTGTCCGCCCGTACCGAGGACGAGAGCGAACGTCATGGTCGAGCTCCCCTGTCGGCGTGCTCGTCCGGATGCTCCGACCCCCGTGTCACCGGGGCACCGTCGCCCGCAGCTCGGCGAGGGACTCGGTCACCAGCTCGCCGAGCTCGTCCACGTCGGCCATCGAGTCGCGGTCGGCGTTGAAACCGTAGAAGACCCCGCCGTCGTAGGACGTCAGCCCCACGGCGAGCGACTGTCCCTTCGCCAGCGGCACCACCGGGTACATCTCGAGCATCCGCGCCCCCGCCGCGTACAGCGCGTGCTGCGGGCCCGGGACGTTGGAGACGACGAGATTGAACAGCCGGCGCGCGAACCCGTTGGCGGCCCGGGCTCCCAGCGCGTGCAGCGTCGGCGGCGCGAACCCGCCCACCCGCACCAGCGCGTTCGCCCCGACCGACTGGCCGGACTCCTTGTGCTCGCGCATCGCGTGCGCGACGTGGTGCATCCGCAGGACGGCGTTGGGCTCGCCGACGGGCAGGTCGACCAGGAACGACGCGATCTGGTTGCCGAGCACCCCGGCCCCCGCGATCGAGCCCGTGGTCTCCGCGTCCCCGCGCACCGACAGCGGCACCATCGCCCGCATCGTGGTCGTCGGCGACACGTTCGCGCCCCGCGAGAGCAGCCAGTTGCGCAGCGCCCCGGAGATCACGGCCAGCACGACGTCGTTGATGGTCCCGCCGTGGGCGCGGCGGACCGCGCGGTAGTCCTCGAGGTCCGTGCGGGTCATCGCGAACCGCCGCTGGGTCGAGATCGGCACGTTCAGCGGGCTGACCGGAGCGGGGCGCACCGCGGTGCGTACCGCCGAGAACAGTCCCCCGGCGACGCCCGCGACCTTGGTGACGGTGTCCGCGGCGTCCCGCACCGCGTCCCGCGCGGCCTCGACGGCGTTGCCGGGCCGGGAGACGTTCTCGCTGACGGCGTCGTAGATCAGCCGCCACGGCGTCGGCTCGCGACGTGCCACCCACTCCTCGTCCGGGGTCGGGCGGCCGGTGGCGGAGGTCGATGCGCGGCCCGCCGCGGTGTCGTCGAGCACGACCTGGCCGATGTCGATCGACGCGACCCCGTCGACCATCGCCTGATGGGTCTTGGTGACCAGCGCCACCCGCCCGCCCGACAGCCCGTCGACCAGGTACATCTCCCACAGCGGCCGGGTGTGGTCCAGCGGGCGCGACATGAGGCGGGCGACCAGGTCGCACAGCGCCCGCTCGGTGCCCGGAGGCGGCAGTGCCGAGCGCCGCACGTGGTAGGTGACGTCGAAGTCGACGTCGTCGATCCACACCGGCCGCGCCATGCGGCCCGGGACCTCGCGAATCTTCTGGCGGTAGCGGGGGACCAGCCCGATCCGGCTGGAGATCAGCTCGACGAGGCCGTCGTAGTCGAACCCGGATCGCGGCTTGCGGAAGACGGACACGCTCCCGACGTGCATCGGAGTCGTCGGTTGATCCATGTAGAGGAAGGAGGCGTCCAGCGCCGACAGGCGGTCCGGCATGGGCGCGATCGTCGCACAGGGACCGAGTCGCGGCCGGGGGTCGGGCGGTCTGCCAGGCTGGTCGTGATGTCGCCCTCACCCAGCTCACGATCGGATCGGCCGGTGTCGCCGAAGGACGCCTTCGTGACGGTGTACGGGCGCAAGCCGGTGCTCGAGGCGCTCGGCGACCCCGCGCTGGAGGTCGACAAGGTCGTGCTCGCCGAGGGCGCCGACCGCGACGCCGTGCGCACCTTCACCGAGGCCGCCCGGGCCCGCGGCCTGGTGCTCCAGCGGGCCTCGGCGCAGCGGGTGAAGGTGCTCGCGGGCAACGGGCGCCAGGACCAGGGGGTACTCGCCGACGTCGTCGCCCCGCGGATGCGTCCGCTCGAGCACTTCCTCGAGGACCTGACGGGCAGCGCCCGCGTCCTCGTGCTCGACGGCCTGACCAACCCGGCGAACGTCGGGATGATCCTGCGCTCGGCCACCGGCGCCGGCCTCGAGGGCGTGCTGCTGCCCCGGCGCGGGGCACCGTCCATCGACCCGCTGGTGATCAAGGCCTCGGCGGGCGTCGCCTTCCACGCGCCCGTCCTGCGCGCCCGCACCGCCGCGGACGGCCTCGCCGCGCTCGCCGAGGCGGGGTTCGTGCTGTTCGGGCTGGACGGGCCCGTCACGGGAGACGGGCAGCGGAGCTCGACCGGTCGTTGGGTGTCGCTCTTCGACGCCGAGCTCCCGGACCGCGTCGCCCTGGTCGTCGGCGGCGAGACCGACGGGCTCACCGACGACGTCCGCGCCGAGCTGCACGGGACCGTGACGATCCCGCTGGCCGCGGGCGTCGAGTCACTCAACGCCGCCGTGGCGGCCTCGATCGCCTGCTTCGAGCTGGCCCGCCGGCGCGCCTGACTTTCCCCGACCGACCCCCGCGCACGCTTCCGGCCCGCCTAGGCTGGCGCGTGCCCCGGTCCTCCCCCGGCGCCGTTCCTGTCTCGTGGTCACCGGGAGGATCCGCATGCTCCCCGCCGTCCCCGTCCCCGTCCCCGTCCCCGTCCCCGTCCCCGTCCCTGCCCGCGCCCGCCGCGTCGGCGCGGTGCCGGCCCCGCGCGTGCGCCCGCTCGACGAGGTGCTCGCCGCCCCGGCGACCGCGAGCCCCGCGCCTCCACCGCCGGGCGACGCCCGGGGCGCCCAGCTCGACCTCGACCGCCTCGCCGCCGCCCTGCGTCCGCTGGCGGCACGGATGCTCTCCGCGGTCGGCGACGTCCTGGCCGGGCGGCGACCACCACGGCACCTCGACGCCCTGCTCACGCCCGACGCGCTGGCCACGCTCGCCCGTGCCGCGCCGGCTCCGGGGTCGGCAGCAGCGAGGAGTCCGGGCCCCGCCGGCGGCGCCCTGCGCGGCCTGCGGGTGTGTGCGGTCGGGCCGCGGGCCGTCGAGGTCGCGGCCGTTATCGCCGGCCAGGACCACGTGCGGGCCCTCGCGGCCCGTCTCGAACGCGCCGACGACGGCCCCGCGGACCCCGGCCGGTGGCACCTGGTGGCGCTGTGGCCGGGGTGAACGCCGGGGTGAGGACTCAGCCCGGCGTCCGGGGCGGCGCCCCGTGGCACTGCTTGTACTTGCGGCCCGAGCCGCACGGGCACGGCGAGTTGCGCGACGGGGTGTCGGCGCGTCGGGCCTGCTGCGGGTTGGACCGGGCGGCGCGCCCGCCGCCGTGGCCGTCACCCGCCGCGTGCCGGGCGGCCTGGCCGTCCTCGTCGGGACCGCTGTAGTTCAGCTCCTGCGGGCGGCGCCCGCCGAGACCCGCGCCGCGGAACGCCTCGGGCATCGAGCTCTGGTCGAGTTGCGACAGCGCCGGTCCCGCGGCCGTCGCCGGGCCGTCCTGGGCTGCGGGCTGCTGCGCACGACGACCGCCCTGACCGTTGCCCGGGCGCTGCGTGCCCGGCGCGGGACCGCGGCCGGGCCGGTTGCGCCCGCCCCGACCGGTGGGTGCCTGGGCCGCGGGAGCCGCGGGGGCCTGCGACGGCGCGCCCGCGGGCGGCATCGCGCCGGGCGGCACCGGACCCGCCGGGCCACGCTTCGGCACCGGGATCGCGCTGGTCGGCGCCCCGGCGACGCGCGGGTCGACCGGCAGCGGCGCCGCTCCCGAGGTGGTCGGGGTCTGGCTGGTGCGCGGGTCGGGTGTGTCGGGCGTGATCGCCGGCTGGACGTTCGTGTCCGTGGACGGGTTCGCCCCGGGCACCGCGTCGACGGGCGCCTGCTCCTCGACCTGGATGGTCAGGTTGAACAGGAACGCGACGGACTCCTCGCGGATGCCCTCCATCATGGAGGTGAACATCTCGTAGCCCTCGCGCTTGTACTCGATCTTGGGATCGCGCTGCGCGAGGGCCCGCAGGCCGATGCCCTGCTTGAGGTAGTCCATCTCGTAGAGGTGCTCGCGCCACTTGCGGTCGAGCACCGACAGGACGACCTGGCGCTCCAGCTCGCGCATCCCGCCCTCGGGGGCGACCTGGTCGATCTCCGCCTCGCGGCGCGCGTAGGCCTCGAGCGCGTCCTCGGTGAGCACGTCGACCAGCAGGTCGCGGTCGATGTCGTCGTGCTCGGCGATGAGGTCCTCCCACGAGACCCCGACCGGGTAGAGCTGTCCCAGCCCCGTCCAGAGCTTCTCGAGGTCCCAGTCCTCGCTGTAGCCCTCGGACGTCGCGCCGTCGACGTAGGCGGTGACCACGTCGACGATCATGTTCTGGACCTGGTCGGACAGGTTCTCGCCCTCGAGGACGCGGTGGCGCTCGGCGTAGATCACCGTGCGCTGCTGGTTCATCACCTCGTCGTACTCGAGGACGTCCTTGCGGGCCTCGAAGTTCTGCTGCTCGACCTGCGTCTGCGCGCTGCGGATCGCCCGCGAGACCATCTTGGCCTCGATGGGCATGTCCTCGGGCAGGTTGAACCGCGTCATGATCGACTCGACCATGGCGCCGTTGAACCGCCGCATGAGCTCGTCGCCCAGCGACAGGTAGAACCGCGACTCGCCCGGGTCGCCCTGACGGCCCGAACGGCCGCGCAGCTGGTTGTCGATGCGCCGCGACTCGTGGCGCTCGGTGCCCAGCACGTAGAGCCCGCCGGACTCCTTCACGCTCTCGGACTCGCGCTCGACCTCGTCCTTGACCTCGGCGAGCATGGCGTCCCAGGCCGCCTCGTACTCCTCGCGCGTGTCGACCGGGTCGAGACCCCGGGCGCGCAGGCGCTGGTCGGCGATGAAGTCGGGGTTGCCGCCGAGCACGATGTCGGTGCCGCGGCCGGCCATGTTGGTGGCCACCGTGACCGCGCCGCTGCGCCCGGCCTCGGCGATGATCTGGGCCTCCTGCTCGTGGAACTTGGCGTTGAGCACCGAGTGCGGCACGCCGCGCTCCTTGAGCAGCTTCGCCAGGTACTCCGAGCGCTCGACGCTCGTGGTGCCGATCAGCACCGGCTGGCCGCGCTCGTAGTGCTCGGCCACGTCGTCGGCGACGGCCTCGAACTTGGCCGGCTCGGTCTTGTAGACCAGGTCGGCCTGGTCGACGCGCTGCGGCGGGCGGTTGGTCGGGATGGTGACCACGCCGAGCTTGTAGGTCTTGGAGAGCTCCGCCGCCTCGGTCTGCGCGGTACCGGTCATGCCGCTGAGCTTGGAGTAGAGGCGGAAGTAGTTCTGCAGCGTGATGGTCGCCAGCGTCTGGTTCTCCGGCTTGATCTCGACGCCTTCCTTCGCCTCGATCGCCTGGTGGAGCCCCTCGTTGTAGCGGCGGCCCACGAGCACGCGGCCGGTGAACTCGTCGACGATCAGGACCTCGCCCTCGCGGACGATGTAGTCCTTGTCGCGGAGGAACAGCTCCTTGACCTTGATCGCGTTGTTCAGGTATCCGACGAGCGGAGTGTTCGCGGCCTCGTAGAGGTTGTCGATGCCGAGCTGGTCCTCGATGAAGGACACGCCCTCCTCGGTGACACCGATGGTCTTCTTGCGCTCGTCGACCTCGTAGTGGACGTCGCGCGTCATCTTCGGCGCCAGGCGGGCGAACTCCGTGTACCACCGCGCGCTCTGCTCCGCCGGACCCGAGATGATCAGCGGCGTGCGGGCCTCGTCGATGAGGATCGAGTCGACCTCGTCCACCACCGCGAACGCGTGTCCGCGCTGCACGCACTCGGCCTTCGACCAGGCCATGTTGTCGCGCAGGAAGTCGAAGCCGAACTCGTTGTTCGTGCCGTAGGTGATGTCGGCCTGGTAGGCACGGCGGCGCTCGTCGCCGGGCATGCCGGAGTAGATGGCGCCGACCTCGAGGCCGAGGAAGCGGTGCACGCGGCCCATCCACTGCGAGTCGCGCTGCGCCAGGTAGTCGTTGACGGTGATGACGTGGACGGGCTCGCCGGAGATGGCGTTGAGGTACGCCGGGAGCGTCGAGACCAGCGTCTTGCCCTCACCGGTGCGCATCTCCGCGACGTTGCCCTCGTGCA
The DNA here is from genome assembly GCF_057180585.1 of Actinomycetospora sp. 2LY8.5. Classification (NCBI taxonomy): domain Bacteria; kingdom Bacillati; phylum Actinomycetota; class Actinomycetes; order Pseudonocardiales; family Pseudonocardiaceae; genus Actinomycetospora; species Actinomycetospora sp. 2LY8.5. The sequence goes on along the minus strand of NZ_JBXUHE010000013.1, from coordinate 36,119 downwards.
GCGCCGCCCCGCCAATGACCTGCACGGGGTAGTGGAACTGGCCGAGCGTGCGGGACGCGGCCTCGCGGACCACCGCGAACGCCTCGGGCAGCAGGTCGTCGAGCGACTCGCCGTCCGCGTAGCGCTCGCGGAACTCGTCGGTCTTCGCCCGCAGCTCGTCGTCGGTCAGCTCGGCGGTCTCGTCGGCGAACGTGTCGACGTAGTCTGCGATCTTGCCGAGGCGCTTGACCGTGCGCGTTTCGCCCGCCCGCAGCAGTCGGTTCAGGACCACGGTGGTGACCTCGCTCGTCCTTGTCGGCGCCACGGTTCCCAAGGACCCGGCGCACACAGCGGCACGGGCCCGTTCCCCATCGTAGGCGCTCGGGGAACGGGCCCGGCCGGTGCGGGTCCCGGAGTGGGAGAGAGGTCAGACGAGGGCGATGACGCCGTACGCGTAGCCGTGGCGTCGGTACACCACGCTCGGCCGGCCGGAGTCCTTGTCGGCGAAGAGGAAGAAGTCGTGCCCGACGAGCTCCATCTGCGAGAGCGCGTCGTCGATCGTCATGGGGATCGCGTGGTGCTCCTTGTGGCGCACCACCTGTCCGGGCAGGTAGGGGTCGACGTCCTCGAGAGCGGAGGTGTCGTCGGCGGCCACCCGCGCGGCCGGGACGTCGGCCTCCCGCTCCTGCTCCCCGACGGACGTCTCGCGCTCCAGCACCTCGGTGGCCGTCCCGGCGGACGCGGCGCCCGCGATGTCCGAGAGCGACAGCCCGCCCGTGGCCTGGGCGACCGACGTCGGCACACGACGCCCGTGGCTCACGCGGCGGCGGTCGTGCGCGCGGCGCATCCGGGCCTCGAGACGCGCGACGGCCTGGTCCATCGCGCAGTAGAAGTCGGCGGAACACCCCTCGCCGCGGACGACGGGGCCGCGACCGCGACCGGTGATCTCCACGCGCTGGCAGTTCTTGGACCGACGGGGGTTCGGCTCGTGGGAGAGCTGGACCTCCATCCGGACGATCTTGTGGTCGTAGCGCTCGAGACGGGCCAGTTTGTCTGCCGTGTGCTCGCGGAAGTGTGCAGGGACCTCGACGTTCCGTCCGCAGACAACGATCTCCAAGACGACCTCCCGGTCTGGGGATACGGTGCGCGGCCCGCTCGTCGGAGAGGGATCGGATCGGCATGCCTCGCCGGGACGGGACCGCGTCGAAACTGCGTTCGCGCCTCCTGTCGTTCACCGACTCAGGATGTGAGGCGTCACCGTAGTGACAACTCCTGTGCTCATGGAAGGTCCGATCCGCCGGAAGAGGGCTTCTCGGACGGCACCCGCCCGGGTGGTTCACGCAGCGTGTGGACGGCCGAACGGGTGACCCCGGGGCCACCATCGGCGCTCACCCGGGTGGACGACCGCCGGGCGCGGACATCGGCCACGGTGAGCACCACGACCACGTCGACCGGCCGGCCCGCCGCCGCGAGCAGGCCCGTCGCCGCCCGGGCGGTCGCCCCGGTGGTGAGCACGTCGTCGAGCAGCGCCACCGCGCAGCCCGGTGGCGGCAGGCCGCCCGGCCTCAGCCGCAGGTGGCGCGCCAGGTTGTCCGCGCGGGCGGCGGCGTCGAGCCCGACGGCGTCGGCGGCGCCCCGGCCCAGGGCCAGGGCGCGCGACACGCACGGGAGCCGTAGCGCAGCGGAGCTCGACCCGTCGACGGGGACCGTGCCGTCCCTCCCGCACCGCCCGACCACCGCCCGGGCCAGGCGCAGCACGTGGTCGCCGCCCCGGGCGCGCGCCGCGGCCGGTCGCGAGGGGGCCGGGACGAGCGCCGCCGGCGGGACCTCCCCGGCCCGCAGCGCGTCGGCGACCATCCCGGCCAGGGGTCGCGCCAGCTCGCGGCGGCCGCGCTCCTTGTAGGCGAGCAGGACCTCCCGCGCGCTGCCCGCGTACGGCGCGAGCGCGAGCACCGGGGGCAGGCCCGGCAGCTCGAGCAGCGCCGGGCTCCGCCAGCGGTCGCGGCACACCGCGCACCACCGCTCGCCGTCGCGCCCGCACCCGGCGCACGGCGAGGGGAGCACGAGGTCGGCGAGCGCGAGGAACGCGTCGTGCAGCACACCGTCCAGCGTCGGGCCGGGCCCGTGTCCGGGGCCAGCACCGGCCCCGAACCCTGGGGACGCAACCGGGCGATGGGGACGGCGGAGGGAGCAGTCAGCCCGGGTAGGCCGGCACCGTCCCCGCACCGAAGCCCGGCACCGACTGCCAGACGTCGCCGCCGGTGCTGCTCCCGCCGTCGAGGGGCAGGGTCCAGGTGCCGCTCTGGTCGGCGACGACGAGCGGACGGCCCGGCCGGGCGGCCACGGCGGTGACGGGCGGTGTCAGGTTCGTCGTCGACAGGGACTCGACGTCCAGGCCGTCGACCGAGGCGAGGGTCACCGGGCGGTCGGCGCGGTTGCCGACGACGACGAGTTGGTCGGTGCGCGTCCAGCCCACGTCGAGGACCTGGTCGAGCGCCTCCGGCCGCAGCTCGGTGACCGACCCGAGCCGGGCGCCACCCGCGCCGTCCCGCGCGATCGCCGCGACCAGCACGTGCCCGCCGGTCACGAGCGCGATCCGCGACCCGTCCGGCGAGATGCGCAGCGCGGACACCGGCCCCATCGCGCCCGGCGCGGCGGTGACGCCGGCACCGGCCAGGGCGGAGGTGTCGACCGCGACCGGCCGGACCGCCCCGCCGGGACCGGTGCGCGCGGCCCGCACGACGGTGGTGCCGTCCTGCACCGACCAGACCTCGGTGCCGTCGGGGGTCCAGGTGGGCCGGGTCAGCGAGCGGCCCTCGACCCCGCTGGCGGCGAGCTCGGCGCCCCCCGCGCCGGTGAGCAGACGCGCCCGCGTGGCCGTCCGGTCGGCGCCCGGGGGCTCCGCCCTCTCCGGCGTCTCCGGCGTCTCCGGCGTCTCCGGCGTCTCCGGCGTCTCCGCCGTGACCACCGCGACGTCGCCCTCGTAGCTCGCCGACGCCGACACCGCCCGGTAGGCGCCGCGCCCGGCGGGGCCGCCCGCGGGCTCGCCGGTGAGCAGGCGCAGCCGCCCGCTGTCGGCGACCAGCACCGGGACCTCGACGTCGCCGGGGCCGCCGACCACCGGGTCCACGGGCAGGTCGGGACGCCGGGCCACCTCGGGCGGCAGTCCGGCGAGGATGTCGCCGACCGCCACCTCCGGCGTGGCCGGGAGCAGCGGCTCGCCGTCCACCAGCAGGCGGACGCGGGAGACCCCGATCCCCGCGAGCGTCAGCGTCACCTGCTGGGCGATCTCGCGCCGGCGCGGGTCGTCGAGCGGTCCGGTGCGCGACAGGTCGACCACGGCCGTGCCCTCGGGCGTGAGCGTGACGTCCGAGCGCAGGGTGGTACCGGCCGGCAGCGAGCTCACCGCCGCGCCCGCCAGCGACTCCGACGGGCCGGCGAGCAGGTACTGCAGCGTGCGCGTCGGCACCGACCGGGCCGGGCTCGTCGCGAGGTAGCGGGGGTCGGAGACCGGGCTCGCGCGCTGGGGGTCGAGGAACCAGGTGCGCACCGGGCGGGTGTTGGCGCGCAGGTCCGAGCGCCGCACGATCGTGCCCGTCGGCAGCGAGGAGATGCGCCACTGGCCGTTCTGCTCGGTGAGGCCCACGTCGACCTCGACCGGGCGCACGCCCGCCACGAACACGCCCTCCGGGGTGAGGACACCGAGCGCCGTGGCCCGGATGCGCACGGAGGTCTGGCCGACGGGGGCCGGGCGGTCGGCGAACACCGTGTCCACCTGGTCGTTGACGACGACCGGCGCCGCGCCGTCGTCCCAGGTCCCCGCCGCGCCGGGCGTGAGGAAGGCCCGCGCGGCCTGGTGGCGCTCGGCCGTCGCCCCCGACGCGAGCACCCACCCCCGCACGGTCTCCAGGGGCCCGGCGTCCCGGGCGGGGCCCGGCGGGGTGGTCGGCTCGGCCGCGTCGCCCACCCGGCGCAGGACGGTGACGTCCGAGGACCCGGGGACCGACGCACAGCCGGCGGCGAGGGCCAGCAGCAGGGTCAGGACGAGGACGGTGCGTCTCACCGCGCCACCGACGTACCGGGGTCGGACGGCGGGGACGGCTCCGGGAAGGACACGTCGTCGAGGTCGTCCCCCACGTCCTCGGCGGCGTCCTCCTCCATCGGGGGCAGCGCGGTGCCCGCGGTGGGCGCGGCGTCGTGGATGCCCGGCTCGGCGGCGGCCGGCGCGGCGGCGACGGGCAGCAGCGGCAGCGGGCTCGTCCGCAGGCGCTCGCCGTGGCGCAGCGGCAGGGTCAGCCGGAACACCGCGCCCCGGTCGACCTCGCCCCAGGCCTGCAGCCAGCCGCCGTGCAGCCGGGCGTCCTCGAGGCTGATCGCGAGCCCGAGCCCGGTGCCGCCGCTGCGGCGCTGGCGCGACGGGTCCGCGCGCCAGAACCGGTTGAACACCAGCCCCGCCTCGCCGGGCTTGAGACCGATCCCGTGGTCGCGCACCACGACCGCCAGCGCGCCCTCCCCGGCGGCCAGCCGCACCTCGATCGGGCGGCTCTCGCCGTGGTCGATGGCGTTGGCGAGCAGGTTGCGCAGGATGCGCTCGACCCGCCGGGGGTCGACCTCGGCGAGCACGGGCCCGCCGGTGTCGCCCTGGTCACCCAGGTCGAGCAGCAGCGGCGTGTGGGTGTCCTCGACGAGGTGCCGCACGGTCTCGGCCGCCCGCCGCACGACCGCGGCGACGTCGACGACCTCGAGACCCAGCTCGGCCATGCCGGCGTCGAGGCGGCTGATCTCCAGCAGGTCGGACAGCAGGGTCTCGAAGCGGTCGAGCTCGTCGACGAGCAGCTGCGCCGAGCGCGCGGCGGTGACGTCGGAGGGGTCGACCTGGGCGTGCAGCACCTCGGCGGCCATCCGCACGGTGGTCAGCGGGGTGCGCAGCTCGTGGCTGACGTCGGAGGTGAACCGGCGCTGGAGAGCCCCGAACTCCTCGAGCTGGCGGATCTGCGACTGGATGCTCGCCGCCATCTCGTTGTACGACTCGGCGAGCCGGGCGACCTCGTCGTCGCCGTGCACGGGCATGCGTTCGTCGAGGTGGCCGTCGGCGAAGCGTTCGGCCACGTCGGCGGCCTGGCGGACCGGCCGCACGACCTGCCGGGTGACCACCGACGAGATGCCCGCGAGCAGCACGAGCAGCACGCCGGCGGCGAGCACGAGCGTGCTCTGGACGAGCGCGAGGGTGCGCTGCTCCGCCGAGAGCGGGAACAGCAGGTAGAGCTGCAGGTTGCGCCCGGCGGTGCGCACGGGCTGGCCGACGACCAGCGTCGGCACCGGCGCCGCCTGGCCCGCCGAGGCGACCGTGAGGTACTTCGTGGCGAGGAACCCCTGCAGCACGGGCGCCCGCAGCTGCGGCGGGATCACCTGGGCCGGGCCCGCGCTGATCTCTCCGGTGGTGCCGCCGGGCACCGTCGGCAGCGCGCCGGGCACCGACCCGAGGGTGTCCGAGCCCGCGATGAGCACCGCGTCGAACGCGCCGGCGTCGCTGGTGGGGTCGCTGCCGCGCGTGAGGCCGTTCGAGCCGGCGTCCCGCCCGCTCGTGGACAGCCGGTCGAGGACGCCGTCGAGCACGGCCTGCGCGCCGTCGCGGTCGGGGTCGATGCGGGCGAGGTCGCGCTCGAGGGCCTGGCGCGAGATGTCGGCCTGGATGAGCGCGGCCTGCTCCTTGCCCTGGACCAGCCGGTCGGCGATCTGGGTCTGCAGCACCAGGCCCAGCACGGCCACCACGACGATCGACATGGCGAGCGTCGAGAGCACCACGCGCAGCTGCATCGAGCGGCGCCAGAGCACGCGGACCTGCCCGACGCGCTCGGCCACGAAGCGGTCGATACGGCGGCGCAGGCCGGTCAGCAGGGACGTCACGGGAGGGCCACCCCGATCAGGGCGGGCCGGCCTTGTACCCCACCCCGCGCACGGTCAGCACGACCTCGGGGTGCTCCGGGTCGACCTCGACCTTCGAGCGCAGCCGCTGCACGTGGACGTTGACCAACCGGGTGTCGGCGGCGTGCCGGTAGCCCCAGACCTGCTCGAGCAGCACCTCGCGGGTGAACACCTGCCGCGGCTTGCGGGCCAGCGCCACCAGCAGGTCGAACTCCAGCGGCGTCAGCGGGATGGTGCGCCCGTCGCGGCGCACCTGGTGGGCCGGGACGTCGATGGTGACGTCGCCGATCTGCATCTGCTCCGCGGGCTCGGACGGGAACTGGCGCAGGCGCGCCCGGATGCGCGCGACGAGCTCCTTGGGCTTGAAGGGCTTGACCACGTAGTCGTCCGCGCCGGACTCCAGCCCGAGCACCACGTCCACCGTGTCGGTCTTGGCCGTCAGCATCACGACGGGGACCCCGGACTCCGCGCGGATCGCCCGGCACACGTCGATGCCGTTCATCCCCGGGAGCATGAGGTCGAGCAGGACGAGATCGGGCGAGCTCTCGCGCAGGGCCGGCAGCGCCGCGGGGCCGTCGTTCACCACCGTGGTCTCGAAGCCCTCGCCCTCGAGGACGATCGTCAGCATCTCCGCCAGCGAGGCGTCGTCGTCCACCACGAGGATCCGCGAGCTCATGTCTCAATGGTGTCACTTCTCACCGACGATCCGGACGAGATATCGCCCGACGATCCGGTTCCGAGTCGTTCTGCGACCACTGAGTCAGCCGTTCGGGTGAGTGCGGCGTGGCCCTCGTCGGCCCCGACCACCGACCAGGGCGCGAGCCATGTCCGCGCGACGAGCTCGTCGTACACCTGCGCGCAGCGGGCCTGCAGGGCCGCGTCGGACTCGTAGCCGTCGGGTGTCCGCGACGGGTCGGCCGCGGCGCGCTCGCGGACCCGCCGCGCGGCGACCTCCCCCGGCACCCGGACGAGCACCTGGGCGTCGGGCGCGGGCACCCCGAGCCGTGCGATCTCGAGCGCGTGCACCCAGGCGACGAACTCCCACGCCGCGACCTCACTCCCGCCGGCCTGCTTCTCGCGCGCCGCCCCGTACGCGGCGTTGGAGGCGACGTAGCGGTCGACGAGGACGAGGTCGTGGGCATCCCTCGCCGCGCGCAGCTCCGCCGCGGCGCCGGCCCGGTCGAGCGCGAACAGCACGGCCATCGCGTGCACCGACGAGCGCAGGTCCCCGTGGGCGCCGTGGAGCGCCTCGCCCGCGAGACCGGCGTGGACGTCGGCGTCGTAGCGGGGGAACGCGTGCGTGCTGACGCTGGCGCCGCGCCGGGCGGCGGCGTCGGCGAGCGCCGCGACCAGCGTCGCCTTGCCCGCCCCGTCGAGACCCTCGACGGCCACCATCACGCCCACGCCGGAACCCTATGCGGCGGGTCCGTGGGGTCGAAGCGAAGGGCCCCTTCGCTCGAGTAGATCGAGCGAAGGGGCCCTTCGGTCGGTTCAGCCGCTACCGATGATCACCCAGGCAACCACCGGAGCGCGCATCTCCTTGGCGCGACCGACTAGTAGCGGTAGTGATCGGGCTTGTACGGGCCCTCGACGTCGACGCCGATGTACTCGGCCTGCTCCTTGGTGAGCTTGGTCAGCTCCGCGCCGAGCGCCTCGACGTGGACCTTCGCGACCTTCTCGTCCAGGTGCTTGGGCAGGCGGTACACGCCGATCGGGTACTCACCGGGCTTGGTGAAGATCTCGATCTGCGCGATCGTCTGGTTGGCGAACGAGTTCGACATGACGAAGCTCGGGTGGCCGGTGGCGTTCCCGAGGTTCAGCAGCCGGCCCTCGCTCAGCAGGATGATCGAGTGGCCGTCCTCGAAGCGCCACTCGTCGACCTGCGGCTTGATGTTGATCCGGTGGGCGCCGGACTTCTCCAGCTTCTCGACCTGGATCTCGTTGTCGAAGTGGCCGATGTTGCCCAGGATCGCCTGGTGCTTCATCCGCTTCATGTGGTCGAGGGTGACGATGTCCTTGTTGCCGGTGGTCGTGATGACGATGTCGGCGTCGGAGATGACGTTCTCGAGGACGTTGACGTCGTAGCCCTCCATGAGCGCCTGGAGCGCGCAGATCGGGTCGGACTCGGTGACCGTCACGCGGGCGCCCTGGCCCCGCAGCGACTCGGCCGAGCCCTTGCCGACGTCACCGAAGCCGCAGATCACGGCCTTCTTGCCGGAGATCAGCACGTCGACGGCGCGGTTGATGCCGTCCACCAGCGAGTGCCGGCAGCCGTACTTGTTGTCGAACTTCGACTTGGTGACCGAGTCGTTGACGTTGATCGCCGGGAACAGGAGCTTGTCCTGCTCGAAGAACTCGTACAGGCGGTGGACGCCGGTCGTGGTCTCCTCGGTGACGCCCTTGATGCCGGACGCGACCTTGGTCCAGTGCTGCGGGTCGTCCTGCAGCGAACGGCGCAGCGTCTCGAGGACGACGCCGTACTCGGCGGGGTCGTCGGCCGAGGTCGACGGGACGACGCCGGCCTTCTCGAACTCGACGCCCTTGTGGACGAGCATGGTGGCGTCGCCACCGTCGTCCAGGATCATGTTCGGACCGCGGGTGTCGGAGTCCTTCCACGCGAGCATCTGCTCGGCGCACCACCAGTACTCCTCCAGCGTCTCGCCCTTCCAGGCGAAGCAGGAGATGCCCTTGGGCTGCTCCGGGGTGCCGTGCGGGCCGACGACGACCGCGGCGGCCGCGTGGTCCTGGGTGGAGAAGATGTTGCAGGAGGCCCACCGGACCTCGGCGCCCAGCTCCACCAGGGTCTCGATGAGGACGGCGGTCTGCACCGTCATGTGCAGCGAGCCGGAGATGCGCGCGCCGTGCAGCGGCTTGGCCTCCGAGTACTCCCGGCGCAGCGCCATGAGGCCGGGCATCTCGTGCTCGGCCAGCCGGATCTCCCGGCGCCCGAAGTCGGCCTCGTTGAGGTCGGCCACGGCGAAGTCGATGCCGTTCTTCTCGGCGTACTTCTCGTTGACGGTGCCCACTGCGTTCGTCATGACTCCTCGTCTTCTCGGGTTGGGGCCGATGGCGGACCGTCGCGATCCCGGGTTCGTGATCGGGCGTGTCTCGACCGGCGGACGGGACACGCCGGGACGTCACGGAACTCGGAGCACGGTTCACCACCATCCACAGGCGCCCTTGCGATGGTGCGGACCACTGCCGAGCGTGGCGGACGATCACGAACCGTCCGTTGCAGCGCCACTCGACAGCTTCCGTTCGCACGAGGTGTGCGATCGATGCCGTGAGGAGAAGTCCAGCACAGGCCCCATAGCCGGTCAACCGGAACGCACCGCGTACGGGGCCGCACGCACGCGTCCGGTGACCCGTCCGCGCAGCTCTGGTCGGGGTGAGCGCGGAGTGCGTCAGGCGGATCACACCGGGGGCACACGGGGGACACGGGGGGAGCCACCGCGCGTGCCCGGTCTGCCCGTCGGTTCCGGCGAGGGGGTGATTCCGGACGCAGGACCGTAGGATGCGTGACCGGAACCACAGAGAGATCCCCCGGCGAGATCCCCGGTGAGATCCCCGGTGACTTGGGAGGCCACGGACGTGCTCGGACAGATGCAGGACTACCCACTCGCCCTGCCGCACGTGTTCCACCGCGCCGAGCAGCTCTTCGCCCACAAACCGATCGTCGGGGTCGGGGCGGACGGCACGGTGCACCGGACCGACTACGCGACCTGGGCGCAGCGCGTCCGGCGGGCCGCGGCAGCGCTCGACGAGCTCGGCGTCTCGGCCGGGGGCCGGGTGGGCACGTTCAGCTGGAACAGCCCGGCGCACCTCGAGCTGTACTTCGCCGTGCCGTGCAGCGGGCGCGTGCTGCACACGCTGAACATCCGGCTGTTCACCGAGCAGCTGATCTACATCGCCAACCACGCCGAGGACGAGGTGGTCTTCGTCGACCGCTCGCTGCTGCCGCAGTTCTGGCCGCACGTCGACGAGATGACCACGGTCCGCAAGGTGATCGTCATCGAGGACGGCGCCGGCGGGAGCCCGGACGCGATGGCGCTGCCCGACGACGAGCGCGTCCTCGACTACGACGAGCTGCTCGCCTCGGTGGAGCCGGTGCAGGGACGATTCCACATCGCGGACGAGAACCAGGCCGCGGCGATGTGCTACACGTCGGGCACCACCGGCAACCCCAAGGGCGTCGTCTACTCACACCGCTCGTCGGTGCTGCACTCCATCGCCGTGCTCATGGCCGACGTCGCCGGGCTCGTCGAGCGCGACGTGCTGCTGCCGGTCGTGCCGATGTTCCACGCGAACGCCTGGGGCACGCCGTACGCCGCGGTGTTCGCCGGCTCCTCGATCGTCTTCCCGGGGCCGAACATGACCCCCAAGGCGATCGCGGGCATCCTGCGCGACCACGGGGTCACCGTCACCGCGGGCGTCCCGACGATCTGGATGGGCGTGCTGCCCGAGCTCTCCGAGGGCGACCTTCCCGACCTGCGCCTGCTGCTCTGCGGCGGGTCGGCGGTGCCGAAGTCGCTGTCCGAGGCATGGCGCAAGAAGATCGGCCTGCCGATCACCCAGGCCTGGGGCATGACCGAGACCAGCCCCATCGCCACCACCGGCGTGCTCAAGAGCGTCCACGACGGGCTCGGCGACGACGAGCTCGCCGACGTCCGCGCGACGGCGGGCACCCCGGCGCCGCTGGTGGACCTGCGGATCTGCGACCCGGACTCCGGCGAGATCCTGCCCTGGGACGGCCGGACCTCCGGCGAGCTCCAGGCCGCCGGGCCGTGGATCGCGGCCTCGTACTACCGCAACGAGGACGGCGGCAAGCAGTTCACCTCCGACGGCTGGCTCAAGACCGGTGACGTGGCGGTGATCGACCGGTACGGCTACGTCAAGCTGGTCGACCGCACCAAGGACCTCGTGAAGTCCGGCGGCGAGTGGATCTCGTCGGTCGACCTCGAGAACGAGATCATGTCCATGGAGGGCGTCGCCGAGGCCGCGGTCATCGCGATCCCCGACGAGAAGTGGTCGGAGCGCCCGCTGGCCTGCGTCGTCCCGAAGCGGGGCGTGGAGCTGACCCGGGAGGCCGTGCTCGAGCACATCGCCACCCGCGTCGCGAAGTGGCAGGTGCCCGACGACGTCGTCTTCATCGACGAGGTGCCCAAGACCTCGACGGGCAAGTTCTCCAAGAAGACGCTGCGCGAGAAGTTCGCGGGACACCAGGCGCCGGCGCAGGCCTGACACCCGCGGGAGGGCCGGCCCGTCGCGGACGGGTCGGCCCTCCTGCGCGTCACTACCGCGGCGACTACTGCGGCGACTACTGCGGCTGGGTGGGCGGGGCGGACGGGCCGCCCGGGTTGGTCACCGAGGATTCCTCGCCGCGCTCCCGCTTGCCCAGGACGGAGTTGCGGCGCGAGTAGAGGAAGTAGATCGCGACGCCGAGCGCCATCCAGACGATGAACCGGATCCACGTCTCGACGGTCAGGTTCAGCATCAGCCACAGGCAGCTGAGCACGGCGAGCGCGGCCACGAGGGGCAGGGCCTTGACGGTGAAGCCGCGCGGGAGGTCCGGACGACGACGCCGCAGGTAGACGGTGCCCACCGCGACGAGCACGAAGGCGAACAGCGTCCCGATGTTGACCATCGACTCGAGCTCGTCGATCGGGAGGAAGCCCGCCAGCACGGCGCAGAGCGCGCCGATGATGATCGTGATCGCCACCGGGGTGCCGCGCGAGCCCGTCTGGGCGAGGTTGCGCGGGAGCAGGCCGTCGCGGCTCATCGCGTAGAACACCCGGCTCTGGCCGAGCATGAGCACCATGACGACGGTGGTCAGACCGGCGAGGGCGCCGATGGAGATCACCGTCGAGGCCCAGTTCGCGCCGACGAGCGAGAACGCCGTCGCCAGGGTCGCGCTCTCCTCGCTGCCGGGCGGGGTGGAGAGCTGGGTGTAGTTGACCATGCCGACCAGCACGAGCGAGACGGCGACGTAGAGGACCGTCACGACGGCGAGCGAGCCGAGGATGCCGCGCGGGAGGTCCTTCTGCGGGTTGCGGGTCTCCTCCGCGGTGGTGGACACCGCGTCGAAGCCGATGAACGCGAAGAAGACCAGCGAGGCGCCGGCGAGCAGGCCGTAGATGCCGAAGGTCGAGCCCTCGCTGCCCGCGATCAACGACAGCAGCGAGGCGTCGAGCCCGCCGCCGCTCTCGCGCTCGCCTCCGGGCGGCGGGATGAACGGGGTGTAGTTCTGCGCCCGGACGTAGAACAGGCCGACCGCGATGACGAGCAGCACGACGAGCACCTTGATCGCCGTGATGATCGCGCTGACCCGGCTCGAGAGCTTGATCCCGAGCACGAGCACGGCGGTGAGCACGCCGATGACCAGGATGGCGCCCCAGTCGAACGTCACCGGACCCAGCTCGAGGGAGGCCGCGGTGCTGCTGCCGCCGAACAGCTCCCCGAGGTACTGCGACCAGCTCTTCGAGACCACGGCCGCCCCGAGGGCGTACTCGAGGACGAGGTCCCAGCCGATGATCCAGGCGATGAACTCGCCGAAGGTCGCGTAGGAGAACGTGTAGGCGCTGCCGGCCACCGGCACCGTCGAGGCGAACTCGGCATAGCACAGGCCGGCGAACCCGCAGGCGATCGCGGCGATGACGAACGAGATCGCGATGGCCGGACCCGAGATGTCGCCGGCCACACGCGCGGTGATGGTGAAGACGCCGGCCCCGATGAGGACCGCGACACCGAAGATCGTGAGGTCGAGGGCCCCGAGCTCGCGCCGGAGCTTGCTGCCGGGCTCGTCGGTGTCGGCGATCGACTGCTCGACCGACTTGGTCCGGAAGAGACCGCCTTGCGGCCGGGTCGACGTCATGGGCGGTCCTCCGGTGGTCCAACCTCGTGCGAGCAGGGTCGGGGCGGCACCCTACGCCCGGGGATGTCTCCGTTCAGGACGGAGACGACCGGATCCGTGACGGCGTGTTCACACCGGTACTCCGTGACGACGCGGCCGTTCGCCCGGTCGGGCTTCCCTCAGTGCGGCGAAGGGTCCAGCGCCTCGTCGACGGGCCCGGCGTCGCTCCGGTCGAGGTCGGGCTCGAGGTAGACCAGCCGGGCCTCGGGCACGGCGGCGCGCAGGCGGGCCTCGGCGTTGTCGATCGCCTCGGCGACGACCTCGGTCGGCAGCGACGAGGAGACCGCGATCTTGGCGGCGACCAGCAGCTCCTCGGGCCCGAGGTACTGGGTGCGGAGGTGGATGACGCGCTCGACCGGACCGCCGACGAGCGACGACGTGATCGTGCGGACCAGCGGCGGGCTCGCGCCCTCACCGATGAGCAGGCTCTTCGTCTCGACGATCAGGATGATCGCGATGACGCCCAGCAGCACGCCGATGCAGATCGTGCCGACCGCGTCCCACACCGGTTCCCCGGTCAGCGTCGTGAGCCCCACCCCGCCCAGGGCGAGGATGAGCCCGACCAGCGCGCCGGTGTCCTCGAGCAGCACGACCGGCAGCTCCGGGTTGACCGACTGGCGGATGAAGCCCCACCAGGTGGCCTTGCCCTTGAGCTCGCGGGACTCGTGCACCGCGGTGCGGAAGCTGAAGCCCTCCAGCACGATGGCCACGACGAGGATGATCACCGCGACGAGCGGGGAGGTCAGCTCCTCGGGCGCCGAGAGCTTGTGGACGCCCTCGTAGATCGCGAAGACCGAGCCGAGGCTGAACAGCAGGAGCGCGACGACGAACGAGTAGAAGAACCGGTCGCGGCCGAAGCCGAACGGGTGCTCGGGCGTCGCGGCCCGCCTGGCGCGCTTGCGCCCGAGCAGGAGCAGGCCCTGGTTGCCGGTGTCGGCGACCGAGTGGACGCTCTCGGCGAGCATCGACGACGAACCCGTGATCGCGAAGCCGACGAACTTGGCCACGGCGATGCCGGCGTTGGCGGCCAGCGCGGCGATGATCGCCTTGCCGCCTCCGGATGCGGACACGGAGTGCCTCCAGGGGATGGACCGAGCCGGGATGAGAAGGGGGCGGGATGTGAGTGCTCGGTGAAATCTAACGCCCGACACGGGGTGAGTTCTCGTCCCCGTCCAGCCCGTCCAGCCCGTCCGCGGCGGCGAACGCCAGGGCGGGGCCGCCCACCGCGGCGACCGTCACCGGCCCGTCGCACGCGGGCACCCAGGCGGCCGTGCCGCGCGGGACCTCCTGGCACTGACCGCGCGACGACGTCAGGCGCACCGTTCCCTCGACCGTGATGACGATGCGGGGGCCCTCGATGCCGAGGTCGCTGTCCTTCTCCTCGGTGCCGTCGAACGCGCACCGGGCGAGGCTGAAGTACTCGCTCGGCGTGAACCGCGTGACCGGCCCCGCGCCCTCACCGGGCAGCAGCGTCGGCGGCCCCGGCACGAAGTCGAGCACCCGCAGCAGCTCGGGCACGTCGACGTGCTTCGGGGTGAGCCCGCAGCGCAGCACGTTGTCGGAGTTGGCCATGAGCTCCACCCCGGCCCCTGCCAGGTACGAGTGCGGCGACCCGGCCGGCTCGTAGAGGCACTGGCCGGGCCGGAGGACGACGCGGTTGAGCAGCAGCGCCGCGAGGACGCCGGCGTCACCGGGGTAGCGCTCGCCGAGGTCGAGCAGCGTGCGCGCCTCGGTGGTGAACTCGCCCCGGGACCGGGCGTGGGCGACGCAGCCGTCGAGCAGGGCCGGCACCAGGTCGTCGACCGCACGCTGCGGCAGCGTGATCCACGTGGTGAACAGCGCCCGCAGGCCGTCGGCGTCGGGCTGGGCGGCGAGCAGCTCGGTGTGGTGGTCGAGCGCGCGCACGTCGAGGGCCCGCAGCAGTCGGACCGTCTCCGCCGGGTCGCGGAACCCCGCGAGCGCGTGGAACTCGGTGAGCGCGCAGAGCAGCTCGGGCTTCGGCAGCGGGTCCGGGTAGTTCCGGTCGGACGCCGTGCGCGGGACGCCGGCCGCCTCCTCGCGCGCGTAGCCCGCCGCGGCCTGCTCGGCCGACGGGTGCGCCTGCAGGCTCAGCGGCTCCTCGGCGGCGAGCACCTTGAGCAGATACGGCAGCCGGTCCGACCAGCGCTGCCGGCGCGAGGGCCCGAGCGTGCCCGCCGGGTCGTCGCGCACGACGTCGGAGAGCGAGCGGCCGTTCCCCTCCCGGCCGGTCAGCTGGGAGGGCTCGTCGCGGTGCGCGCCGAGCCAGAGCTCGGCCTGCGGGTGCGGCGACGGGACCTCACCACCGAGCAGCTCGGCGAGATGTGTCCGCGACCCCCACGCGTACGTGCGCACGCTCCCCCTGAGGACCTCCACGTGTTCGTGCCTCTCGTGTCGGGTTCAGGCGGTCCGGGCCCCGGCCGCCCGCGCCCCGAGGGCCAGGCCGAGGTAGACCGCGGTGAAGTCGAGGCGGGTGGCCAGCACGGCGGCGCGCAGCGCGTCCGGCGACGGGCCCTCCCCGGCCAGCTCGACGTCGTCGATCTCCAGCACGTCCGCGCCCGGGTGGCGGGCGCCGACGTCGGTGACGAGCCGGCGCGTGGTGAGGTCCTCACGCACGGCCAGCAGCACCAGCCGGGGTGGCGGGGCCGCCGGGGCCGGGTCGTCGAAGGGGTCGGCGAAGATCGACGCCTCCCCCGAGCTCTCCACCAGCCGGGCCCGCAGCGCCGGCTGGGCGCCGGCCGCGGCCGCGGTGGTCGCCTGCGCGACGACCCCCGCGTGCGTGGCCAGCACGGTGGCGCCGTAGCCCGCGAGCAGGCCGGCCACCGGGTCGGCGCCCCACAGCAGCGGGGTCCGCTCGGCGAGGCGCAGCGCGAGACTCTTGGCGGGGTTGACGAACGCCTCCCCGCGCGGGCCGTCGCGCTCGGCCTCGGCGTCGAGGCGGTCGGCGAGGTCGTCGAGGCTCAGGTCGAGGAGCTCGAGCGCCCCGGCCACGGCCAGCCCGGTCGCGAGGACGGTGGCGGTGTCGAGGCCGTCGGCGTCCTCGCCGGGCACCGCGAGTGTCATCCGGGGCGTCACGGCGACGGCGCGCCCGGCGCCCGCCGCGGCCGCCGGGCCCTCGCCCGGGCCGGTGAGCACGACGTGCGCGCCGCGGCGCACCGCCCGGTGCACCGACTCGGCGACGTCGGCCTCGACCGGGTCGCCCTCGCGGCCCCGGTGGGTGGCGACGACGACGTCGAGGGGGCCGAGCCACGGGGGTGCCACCCCGCTGACGATCACCGGGAGCGGCGCGGTGGGCGTGAGCAGCGCGGCCATCAGGCGGCACGCGGACTCGGTGGTGCCCGGCCGGGTCAGCAGCACCAGCGCGCGGGGCCGCAGGCCCGCGAGCTCAGGCTGGACACCGGCCTCGCGGGCGGCCTCCGCGGTGGCCCGCACCTGGGCGCCCGCGGTCGCCACCGCGCGCAGGATGCCGTCGTGGTCGGCGGCGAGCAGGCGGGCCTCGTCGGAGAGCAGGGCGTCGTCGAGCACCGCGACTCACCCCTGCTCCGTCGGGTCCGGCTCCCCTGTCGGCGTGCTCCCCTGTCCTGTTCGCGTCCCGTTCGGCCGCTCGGGGCCCCCGGTCGCCTCGGACAGCAGGAGGACCGGGATGCCGTCGGTGACCGGGTAGCGCCGGCCGCAGACGGTGCAGGTCAGTGCGGTGATCTCAGCCGCCTCGGCGTCGTCGGGCGTACCCGGACGCAGCGCACCGTGGTCGGGCGCGGGGCAGGCCAGGATCTCCAGCAGGTCGGGGTCCAGACCGAGCGGCATGTCCGGGTCTCCTCCTCGGTCGGTTCAGCGGCGGACGAGGCCGAGGACCTCGTCGCGCAGCACGGCCACCGCGTCGTCGTCGGCGGCCTCGACGTTGAGCCGCAGCAGCGGCTCCGTGTTGGACGGGCGCAGGTTGAACCAGGAGCCGGCCCGATCTCCTGTGGCGGGCAGGGTGACGGTGAGCCCGTCGAGGTCGTCGGTGGTGACGCCCTCGCGCCCGCCGAAGGTCTGTTCCACCTCCGCCATCACAGCGCGCGGGTCGTCCACCGTCGAGTTGATCTCGCCCGACGCCGCGTAGCGGGAGTACTGCGCCATGAGCTCCGAGAGCGGCCGGTCCTGCTCGCCGAGGGCGGCGAGGACGTGCAGGGCCGCGAGCATGCCGGAGTCGGCGCGCCAGAAGTCGCGGAAGTAGTAGTGCGCGGAGTGCTCCCCGCCGAACACCGCGCCGGTCTCGGCCATCGTGCCCTTGATGAACGAGTGCCCGACGCGCGAGCGCACCGGCGTGCCGCCCGCCTCGGTGACGATCTCGGGCACGGCCCGCGAGGTGATCAGGTTGTGGATCACCGTCGCGCCGGGGTGTTTGGCCAGCTCGCGGCTCGCGACCAGCGCGGTGATCGCGCTCGGGCTGACGGCGTCGCCCTTCTCGTCGACGAGGAACACGCGGTCGGCGTCGCCGTCGAAGGCGAGGCCGGCGTCGACGCGCCCGATGGTGATGACCTTGCGCTGCAGGTCGCGCAGGTTCTCGGGGTCGAGCGGGTTGGCCTCGTGGTTGGGGAAGGATCCGTCGAGCTCGAAGTACAGCGGCTCGACCTCGATCGGCGGATCGTCCGGACCCGACCCACCCGACAGCACGGCCGGCACGGTGTGGCCCGCCATCCCGTTGCCGGCGTCGACGACGACCGAGAGCCGGCGGATGCCCGACAGGTCGACCAGCGAGCGCAGGAAGGCCGCGTAGTCGTCGAGGAGGTCGCGGCGGGTGATCGTGCCGCGCTCGGCCCCGTCACCGGTGACCTCGCCCGGCCCGCGGTCGAGCAGCGCGGCGATCTCGTCGAGCCCGGAGTCCTGGCCCACGGGCGCGGCCCCCGCGCGACAGAGCTTGATGCCGTTGTAGGCCGCCGGGTTGTGGCTGGCCGTGAACATCGCGCCGGGCATGTCGAGCGAGCCCGAGGCGTAGTAGAGCTCGTCGGTGCTGGCCAGACCGATCGCGACGACGTCGACCCCGAGCGAGGTGACGCCCTCGGCGAACGCCTCGGAGAGCTCGGGCGACGACTCGCGCATGTCGTGGGCGACGACGACGCCCCGGCCGCTGCCGAGACCGGACTCCTCGTCGAGCAGGATGCGCGCGAACGCCGCCCCCACGTCGCGGACGAAGGTCGCGTCGAGCTGCGTGCCCACCAGACCGCGGATGTCGTAGGCCTTGACGACCTGGTCGATCACCTCGGCCCGGTCCGGTGCCGCCTCACGTGTCCCTTCCTGCGTCCCCTGCTGCGCACTGGCCACGTGGTCAGCCTATCGGCGGGACCGACACGTCGCGCCCGCCGGGAGGGCACGTCCGCCGATGGGTGAACAGTGGTTCGCGACCGGCCCGAACGGTCCGGGAACGGTCGCTGCGTCGTCAGGACGAGGCGGGGTCCGGCAGCACCCGGAGGTGGCCGCGCCGCCCGGTCGGCGTGCTCGCGACGCCGCCGGCGACACCGGTCGCCATGCTCGGGGGCGGGGGCGCGCCCTGACCGAGACCGGACCCGGCGGTGACCCGCGGGCGCCCGTCGGAGCCGTCGAGCGGACGGTCGGCCCGACCGGCCTCCCGCACGGCCTCGGCCAGGGCGGTGAGGTCGTCGGCGGAGGGCTCCGCCGGGAAGTCCCCCTCGTAGCGCACGACCTCCCAGCCGCGCGGGGCGGTGAGGCGGACGGCGTGCCGTTCACAGAGGTCGTAGGAATGCGGCTCGGCGCTCGTCGCCAGCGGACCGACCACCGCGGTCGAGTCCGAGTAGACATAGGTCAGGGTGGCCACGGCCGCGTGACCACACCCGGTCCGTGAGCACTTCCGCACTCCTCGCACGAAGCAGCACAGTAGTCCGCCGGACGGCCGTGATCGTGCAGGCGCGCGGGGCGCGTCGCGTCGCCGCGCAGCGTCCGGAGCGTAGGCTCCGCGGGCGTGACCAGGAGCGCGAGCCGCCGGGGCAGCACACCGGCGCCCGGACCGCGTCGGCGGCGCCGCGACCGGCGCGGGCGCGGCCTGCGCATGCCGCTCTACCCGTCGGGCTCCCCCGCCTCGCGCACGCGCGCCGAACGCTTCGACGCCCTGGTGCTCGAGGCCCTCGAGCCCATCGAGGAGCGCTGGAGCGCCGAGCTCGCCGACCTCGACGTGGCCGTCGACGACGTGCCCGAGGTGCCCGCCGGGACGCGCTCGCCCGCGGACGACGACGCCGTGCTCGGTGACGGCGAGGTGCCCCTGGCGCGCCTGGTGCCCGCCGGCATGGACCGGCGCGGCGCCGTCACCCGCGCGCGCATCGTGCTCTACCGCCGCCCGCTCGAGGCCCGCGCGCTCGACGGCGAGGACCTCGCGGACCTGCTCCACGACGTGCTCGTCGAGCAGGTGGCGGGCTACCTGGGCGTGGAGCCCGACACGATCGCCGGCGAGGAGTAGGCGCCCGGTCCGGTCCCGTCGGCGAGGCGTCAGCCGAAGCTGTGGTGCACGGCCTCGACGTTGTGGCCGTCGGGGTCGCGGAGGAACACCGCGTAGTAGCCGGGGTGGTACTCGGTGAAGATCCGGGGGGCGTGCAGCACCTCCGCCCCGTGGGCCAGGGCCGCCTCGTGGACCGCGTCGACCGCCGCCCGGTCGGGCGCGGAGAACGCGACGTGCAGCTCCTGCTCGACGCCGTGTCCGGGGGCGAGCCAGAACCCCGGGTGCGCACCGGCCCCGAGGCCGACGACCTCGGGCGCGCCGGGCGGACCGGTGGGGATGCGCACGCCGACGGCCAGGCCGATCGGCGCGAACACCGCGGTGTAGAAGGCGACGGAGGTCTCGACGTCACCGCAGGGGAATCCGACGTGGTCGAACATGCGCCGGAGCGTAGGACGCACCCCCGACAGCGCTGGTCCAGGCGCGGGTCCAGGCGCTAGTCCAGGCGCTTGCGCGACGGCAGCGCCGACAGCGCCGTGAACAGGACCAGCGCGAGCTGGAGCAGCAGGAGCAGCAGCCGCCCGGTCTCGTCGCGGTCCACGACGACGGCCCCGCCACCCGGCGGCACGGACACGCCGACGAGGTGGCCCCACGCCGGCACGACCTCGGCGGACGCGCCACCGACGGTCGCGGTCCAGCCCGACTCCAGCTCCGCGGCCACCACGAGCAGGCGGCGGTCGGCGCCCGGGGAGACGCGCACGCCGACGGTCGGCAGGACCGACGGCACCGTCGTCACGCCCGCGGGCCGTCGCGGGGCGGCGCGGGCCTCGGTCGCGTCGTCGGAGATCGGCGGCTCGAGCAGCACGGCGCCGGCCACGGGCAGCGCGACCCGCGCGGTCGGGCGGCCGTCGGAGACCGGCGGGGCGTCGGCGAGCAGCGGCCCGGCCGCCGTGCGCACCGAGCGCGCGGTCTCCTCGTCGGGCAGGACGATCAGCCCGGTGCCGCCGGTGGCGAGCTCGGCGACGCCCGCCTGGGCGGTGGCCGGGTCGCCGGAGAGCAGCGCGCGCACGTCGCGCACCAGCCGGGCGGGGGCCGCACCGACCGGCGCGAGGTCGTCGTCGCCGAAGCGCGGCAGCTCCGGTCCGGCCCGCCGGGTGGTGTCCGGGTCGCGGGTGACCACGACGACCCGGGCGCCGGCGGCCGCGAGCTCGCCGGCGGCCTGCGGCGCGAGGGCCGGGGCCTCGGAGTCGGCGAGCGCGCCCGCTCCCCCGCGCAGCACGGTGACCACCGCGAGCCCGGCCACCACCACCGCCACCACGGGCACGGCGACGCTGCGCGCGCGGGCACGGTGGTCCGCGCCGGCCCTGCGCGGGCGCAGGCGGCCGGCCAGGCCCTCCATCGCGCCCGCGACCCGCCCGCCGAAGCCGGCGTCGCCGAGGTCCAGCTCGGACTCGCCACGCCGGGCCGGGCCGTGATCGACCGGATCCCGGCGCCCCAGCAGCCGGCCGATCGGCTCGGTCCGGGCCGCGGCGACCTGCGCGAGCAGGCTCCACAGCGCCCCGCACGCGGCGACGGCGAGCGCCGGACCGGTCCAGCCGGGCCGCGCGTCGCCGCCGGCGAGCGGGGGCAGCGCGAACGAGCCGACGACGCCCGCGGCGGCGACCCCCAGCAGCAGCAGGGCGAGCCCCGGGACGGCGGCGCGCCGCGGGGCGACCAGCGCCGCGCCGACCGCGAGCACCACGAGCAGCAGCCCCGCCCAGGGCAGGGTCGCGTCGCCGCCGGGGTTCAGCGAGAGGACGTCGAGGGCGGAGACGAACCGCTCGGCCACCGGCGACCCGGTGCCGTGGAGCAGGACCTCGGGCGCGGCGAGCAGCACGGTCGGCCAGGGCAGGAGCAGCAGCACCGGGAGCAGGACGATCACGGCCAGCGACATCGCCCGGCGACCGGCCGCCCGCGGGGGCGCCGGCACGAGCACGAAGCCGATCACCACGACGACCAGCACGAGCGCGTGCACCAGCGGGGCGAAGGCGCTGACCACGCCGAGCGCGAGCGCGGTGCCCGCCGCCGTGCTCCACCACGACCCGCGCCGGCCCGCGACCCGCGCCCCGCGCAGCACGGCGACGACGCCGGCGAGCACCAGCGGCAGCAGGATCGCGGCCACGACACCGTCGAGGCGACCCTGGGCCACCGCACCCGCGGTGATCCCGAGCAGCGCGTAGACCGCGGCGGCCAGCGCGCGCAGCACGCGGCCCACCCGCAGCTCGCGGGTCGCGAGGTAGGCGGACAGGCCGGTCAGCGGCAGCGCCGCGAGCAGCAGGAGCGACACCGCGGCCGACGGTCCGCCCAGCGGAGCCGCGGGCCCGCCGAGCGCCCCGACCACGGCGAGCGCGGCCGGGGCGGGCGCGCCCGTGCCGCCCGCCACCGGGTGCCACGCCGCGAGGTAGGACGACCAGAGTTCGCGCAGGCCCGGGACCTCGGCGATCCGGCCGCCGGCGAGCCCGAGCCCGAGGCGGGCGCGCTGCGTCGCCAGCGACACGAGCGTCAGCCCGACGACCAGCAGCAGCGGCGGGGCGAGCAGCAGCTCGCGCGCCACGCGTCCCGGGGTGATCGGGACGTAGACGACCCGCTCGCCGGGCTCCGTGGGCGGGTCCGGGTAGGGGTCCCCGGGCCGGATCGGCGCGACCACCTCGGTCGGCGGGGCGTCGTCGACCGGGGCCCGGGGACCGGGCAGCGCGACCGCGAGGGACTCGCCGGGACGCCGCAGCCCGGCGGTGCGCCGGCGGCGCAGCCCCGCGCCGGCGGGCAGCGCGTCGGGGCCGACGGCCGGGCGGCGGCCGGCGTCGTCGGCCGCTCCCGGCTCGGGGCGCACGTCGCGCTCGGCCCACTCGGGCAGGCGTCCGAGGTCGAGCTCCTCGCGCAGCCGGCCACGCACCAGCGAGGTCAGCCCGCCGCGCACGGCGTTGCGCAGGCGGGTGGTGCGGCTGGTGAGCAGGCCGCGCAGCTCGCGGGGCAGGGCCGTCGCGCCGGTGCTGCGCCGGCGGCGCGCGTCGGCGAGGTCCGCCAGCCCCGGCCCGGAGCCGAGCACGCGTGACAGGCCCGCCAGCTCCGCCCCGGCCGCACGGGCCCGGCGGACCAGCAGGAAGCCCAGGGCCCGGAGCACCGCGAGCACCGGCAGGCGCAGGAGACCCAGCACGAACGCCGGGCTCGAGCAGTTCGCGAGGAACGTCCGCACGCCGTGGGCGCGGTCGGTGGCGCGGTAGCGGGGGTCGACGCCCGCGGTGTCGAGCGTCCGCGCGCGAGTGGTCAGCCCGCGGGCGTGCCGCAGGCGGGCCGAGGGCGCGCAGAGGACGAGGCCGCCGGCGCGGTTGACGCGCCAGCCGTAGTCGACGTCCTCGCGCAGCAGGCCGAGCGCGGTGTCGTAGCCGCCGAGGGAATCCCACTCGCGGCGGCGCACCAGCGACCCCGCCGACCCGACCGCGAGCACCTCGGAGTTGGTGGCGAACTGGCCGAGGTCGAGCTCGTCGGCCCCGATGCCGGTCTGCCGCGAGCCGGACGCGTCGATCGAGACGCCCGCCTCCACGACGAGCCGGGGGTCGTCCCAGTCGAGGCACAGCGGCCCCAGGACCGCGGCGGACGGGGACGTCGCGGCGACCGAGAGCAGGACCTCGAGGCAGCCCGGGTCGGGCGCGGCGTCGTCGTGCAGGACCCAGAGCCAGTCGCCCGAACCTCCCGGACCGACCGGGGGGGTCCGGCTCCCTTCGATGGTCCGGCTCCGCTGCGCTGCGCGTCCCCAGCGGCGGTCGGCGTCGTCGACGGCGGTGTGGACGGCCTCGGCGAAGCCGGTGTCCCGGGGCATCCGCAGCACCACGTCGACCTGGTTGCTCGCAGCGAGGATGCCGGCGGTGCCGTCCGCCGAGCCGGTGTCGACCGCGATCACCCAGCGCGGCCGAAGGGTCAGGCGGGCGAGCGCGTCGAGCGTGCCCGGCAGCCAGGCCTCACCGTCGTGGCAGACGAGGACGGCGAGCACGGGCGCCGACGTACCCACAGCAGCCGCACCCACCGGGGAGGATCGAGCCACGGCGCCGTCCTTCCCCTCGGGGCGGACCTCCGAGGGCGCCCACGCTGCGGTCGGCGTCCGAGACTAGGGACCCACCCGCGCGGTCGGACGGCGGGGGTCTAGACCGCGCGCCGCTTGAGGCGCCGGCGCTCGCGCTCCGACAGCCCGCCCCAGATCCCGAAGCGCTCGTCGTGACCGAGGGCGTACTCCAGGCACTCGCTGCGGACCTCGCAGCTGTTGCAGATCTGCTTGGCCTCCCGGGTGCTGCCGCCCTTCTCGGGGAAGAACGCCTCCGGGTCGGTCTGCGCGCAGAGCGCGCGCTCCTGCCACTCCTGCTCGTCCTCGGTCACCATGGCGAGCTCGGACAGGACGTCCCTCAGCCCGGCCTTGGGCCCGTGGCCGGACTCCATGGCCCCGCTTCGCGCTTCGTTTCCTCCGCTACCCAGCACCACCGACCCGCTCTCCGCACCGTTCACGACGCCTCCCTCGCCTCGACTCCCCCGGCCCCCCGCTGAGCGGACGAGGCGTCGGCCCCGCACCGACGTGTCATCGCGTAGGAATTACACCGGTGTCGTTCCATCCGGGTCAAGCCGGGGGCCCCGTGTGGCCGCATGTCGCGACGACCGGTCGTCACGTGCGGTGAGCGTCATGCGCTATCCGTAGCAATGCACAGCGACTTCGTTCCCCGGCTGCTCCAACCGGCCCCGGCGGGTCGGGGACACTGGGACCCGTGGCCTCCCGCGTGTCCCGGTTGCGATCGCCGGTCAGCCCCATCTTCCTGGTCCTCGTGCTGCTCACCGCCGCGGGGGGTGCGCTGACGCTGGCGCCCTCCGAGGGCGCGATCATCGGCGGCACCGTCCTGCTGGTGCTCGCCGGGTGGGCCGTGTCGTTGTGCCTGCACGAGTTCTCGCACGCACTGACCGCCGACCGCTGCGGCGACCACTCGGTGCGGGCGCTGGGCTACCTCACCCTCGACATCCGCCGCTACGCGAACGTCGGCCTGACGCTGGTGCTGCCCCTGCTGTTCCTGATCCTCGGCGGCATCCCGCTGCCCGGCGGCGCCGTGTGGATCCAGCGTGCGGCGCTGCGCTCCCGGCCGGCCATCAGCGCCGTGTCGCTCGCGGGGCCGGTGGCCAACCTCGTGCTCGCCGCCCTGATCGCGCTCGCGCTGGCGCTCACCGCGCCACCGCTGCCGCTGGCGGCCGCGCTCGCGTTCCTCGGACTGATCCAGATCCTGACGTTCGTGCTGAACCTGCTGCCGGTACCGGGCCTCGACGGCTGGGGCGTCATCGACCCCTACCTGCCGTGGCGCACGCGGCAGGGTGCCGCGCGGATCGCCCCGTACGCGCCACTCGCGATCATCCTGCTGCTCTTCCTCCTCCCGGGCGCCTCGGCGGTGCTGTTCGCCGTGTCCGACGCGCTGTTCACGCTCGTCGGCGGCGACTCGTCCCTCGCCGCGGTGGGGCAGGACCAGTTCGTCTCGCTGTTGCGCTGACCCTCGGCGCCGCACCGTCGGTGTCAGGGAGGACGATCGGGGGAGCAAGCGGTCGAGCGAGCGGGGAGAGGAGCTCCGGTGCAGGTCACCGTTCTGGTCGGGGGCGTCGGGGGCGCCCGCTTCCTGCAGGGCGTCAAGGCCGCCGCGGGTCCCGGCGACACCATCCGTGCCGTCGTCAACGTCGGCGACGACATCTGGCTGCACGGGCTGCGCGTGTGTCCCGACCTCGACACCTGCATGTACACGCTCGGCGCGGGCATCGACACCGAGAAGGGCTGGGGCCGCGCGAAGGAGACGTGGTCGGTGCGCGAGGAGCTCGAGGCCTACGGCGCGGACCCGACGTGGTTCGGCCTGGGCGACCGCGACGTCGCCACCCACCTCGTGCGCACGCGGATGCTGCGGGCGGGCTACCCGCTCTCCCAGGTCACGGCGGCGCTGTGCGCCCGGTGGCAGCCCGGGGTCGAGCTGATCCCGGCGAGCGACGACCGCATCGAGACCCACGTCGTGGTGGACACGGCCGACGACCCCCCTCGACGCCAGGCCATCCACTTCCAGGAGTGGTGGGTGCGCCACCGCGCGGCACTCACCGCGCACTCGTTCGCGTCGGTCGGCCGCGACCAGGCCACCGCCTGCCCGGACGCGCTGCGCGCCGTCGCGGAGGCCGACGTGGTGCTGGTCGCGCCGTCCAACCCCGTGGTCAGCGTGAACACCATCGTCGACGTCCCCGGCCTGCGGCCGGCGCTGACGGCGGCGCCCGGCACGGTGGTCGGGGTGTCGCCGATCGTCGACGGGCACGCCGTGCGCGGCATGGCCGAGGCGTGCCTCGCCGCGGTGGACGTGCCGGTCAGCGCCGAGGGCGTCGGGCGCTGGTACGGCTCGCGGGCCACCGGCGGGCTCCTCGACGGCTGGCTCGTCGCGCCGGGCGACGGCGCCACGGTGCCCGGTGTCGAGGTCCGCGAGGTGCCGCTGATGATGACCGACACGGACACGACGGCCGCGATGGTCCGCGCCGCGTACGAGCTCGCCGGTGTCTGAGGTGCCCGCCGACCCAGCGAGGGGCGCCCTCGCTGCGTCGGAGGCAGCCGGGGCGTCCCTCGCGCCCGGGCACCCGGACCACGCGGCGGGCGGGCTGACGCTCTGGGGTGTCAGCGGCCTGCCCGAGTTCCGGCCCGGCGACGACCTCGCGGGCGCGCTCGCGGGCGCGCTCGACGGTTCCCTCCTCGACGGGGACGTCCTGGTGGTGACGTCGAAGGTGCTCTCCAAGGTCGAGGGCCGGCTGGTGACCGTGCCGCCCGACCCCGACGAGCGCGACGCGGCCCGGCGCGCGCTCATCGACCGCGAGACGGTCCGGCTGCTGGCCACCAAGGGCCGCACCAAGATCGTCGCCAACCCGCTGGGCGTCGTGCAGGCCGCGGCGGGCATCGACGCCTCGAACGTCGCCGGCGACGAGGTCGCCCTGCTGCCCGAGGACCCCGACGCCTCGGCGGCCGCCCTGCGCGCCGCCCTGCGCGAGCGCCTCGGGGTCGACGTCGCCGTCGTCGTCACCGACACCATGGGCCGCACCTGGCGCACCGGCCAGACCGACGTCGCGATCGGGGCCGCGGGCCTCGAGGTCGTGCACGCCTACGGCGGCGCGGTCGACGCGCAGGGCAACGAGCTGGTGGTCACCGAGGTCGCGGTGGCCGACGAGGTCGCCGCGGCCGCCGACCTCGTCAAGGGCAAGCTCGGCGGGGTGCCGGTCGCCGTCGTGCGCGGCCTCCCCGCCGCGCTGCGCTCCGAGACCGCGCGCGGTGCCGACCTCGTGCGCCCCGTCGAGGAGGACCTGTTCTGGCTGGGCACCGACGAGGCGCTCGCCCGCGGCCGCCGCGAGGCGGTACCCGCGCGCCGGTCGGTCCGGTCGTTCGCCGCGGACCCCGTCGATCCCGCGGCTCTGCGGCGCGCCGGGGCCGCCGGGCTCACCGCGCCCGCCCCGCACCACACCCGCCCGGTGCGCTTCGTGCGCCTCGCGTCGCCGGAGGTCCGCAAGCGCCTGCTCGACGCGATGGCCGAGGCGTGGCGCGCCGACCTGCGCGGCGACGGCTTCTCCGAGGACGCGGTCGCCCGCCGGGTGGCCCGCGGCGACCTGCTGCGTGCCGCGCCCGAGGTGGTGCTGCCGTTCCTCGTGCTCGACGGTGCCCACGCCTACCCCGACGACCGGCGCGCCGGGGCCGAGCACACGATGTTCACGGTCGCCGGCGGCGCCGCGGTGCAGGGGTTCCTCGTGGCGCTGGCCGCCGAGGGGCTCGGATCGTGCTGGGTGTCGTCGACGATCTTCGCGGCGGACATCGTGCGAGCCGAGCTCGCGCTGCCCGCCGGCTGGGAGCCGCTGGGGGCCGTCGCCGTCGGGCACCCGGCCGCCGAGCCGCCCCCGCGCGGCGAGCTGACCGTCGACGACCGGTGGGTGGAGATCTCGTGAGCTCCGAGCCGACCCTCGCGTCGACCACCCGCGCCGCCGTCACGACGGCCGCCGCGCACGCCGACGCCCGCGCGGTGCTCGACCGCTGGCGCCCGGGCACCCGCGAGGTCGACTCGGTGCGCCAGGCGCTGCTCTCCTACCTCGACGCGCGACCCGACGCGTGCTCGCGCTCGTGCGCGCCGGGCCACCTCACCGCCTCGACGCTCGTGCTCGACGCGGCCGGCGAGCGGGCGCTGCTGACGCTGCACCCCCGCATCGGCGCGTGGATCCAGCTCGGCGGCCACATCGAGCCCGACGACACGACCCTCGCCGGCGCGGCGCTGCGCGAGGCGACCGAGGAGTCCGGCATCGAGGGCCTCGTGCTCGACCCCGAGCCGGTGCACGCCGAGGTCCACGCGCTGACCTGCTCGCTGGGCGTGCCCACCCGCCACCTCGACGTCCGCTTCATCGCGCACGCGCCGGCCGGGGCCGTCGAGGCGATCAGCGAGGAGTCGCTGGACCTGCGCTGGTGGCCGCTCGCGGAGCTTCCGGACGAGGTGGCGTTCGGGCGCGCGCTGTAGATCCGATGCCGGCGGATCCGATCATGGCCGGGTCAGTACGTACGGTAGTCCTTCGCCGAGAACCGGGGCCCGAAGCGTGGGCGCCGGAAGCCCGACGCCTCGATGTAGCGCACCGCCCGCTGGCGCTGCGGTGCGTAGCAGGCGAGCACCTCGAGCATCCCGGCGTCGTCGAGCGTGCGGCCGACGAGCGCCCAGCCGACGGTCGACGGGATGTGGAAGTCACCGACGCTCACCGCGTCCGGGTCGCCCCACGAGCGCTGCGCGACCTCGGCGGCGGTCCAGATCCCGACGCCGGGGATCTTCTGCAGCAGCGCCCGGCCGGCCTCGCCGCGCAGCTCGGCGGCCTTCTCCAGCCGATGCGCGACGGTGGCGCAGGCGAGGATCGCGCGGCGGCGGCTCTGGTCGACGCCGGCGCGGTGCCACTCCCAGTCCGGCACCTCGCGGATGCGCCGCGGCGTCGGCGGCAGCTTCAGGCGCCGCGGGGTCGGGCCCGGGGCGTCCTCGCCGAAGCGCCAGCAGAGCTCGCGGAACGACCGGCGCGCCTCGGTGCCCGTGACCTTCTGCTCCAGGATCGCGGGCAGCAGCTGGTCCCAGACCGTGCGCGTGGCGCCGAGGCGCAGGCCCGGCATGCGCCGGCGCGTCTCGGCGACCAGCGGGTGGTGGCCGACGAAGCCGGCGTCGTCGTCCTCGGCGCCGAGCAGCGCCGGGACCCCGTCGACGACCCACGCCGCACCCGGCCCCCAGGCCCGCGCCCGGACCACGCCGTCGCGGCGGGTCAGGGCGAGCGTCGCCGAGCCCTCGGGGGTCGGCGTGGCGCGCCAGAGCTGCCC
This sequence comes from Actinomycetospora sp. 2LY8.5, assembly GCF_057180585.1. Taxonomy (NCBI): domain Bacteria; kingdom Bacillati; phylum Actinomycetota; class Actinomycetes; order Pseudonocardiales; family Pseudonocardiaceae; genus Actinomycetospora; species Actinomycetospora sp. 2LY8.5. The sequence continues at coordinate 7,463 of NZ_JBXUHE010000013.1, read as the reverse complement.
GCCGGTGTCGTCCCCGGCCCGCCCGAGCTCGGTGTGGAAGGTCGGGTCGCCCTTGCCGCGGCGCAGCGGGGCGACGAGCGACCGCATGTCGAGGACGAAGTCGGGGCGCCAGGTCCGCTCCGCGTCCGGCGGGGCCTCGACTTCGCGGACGACCTCAGGCACCGCCCGAGAATCGCAGACCGCCGTCGGGGATCACGAGACCGGGCCAGATGCGCACGCCGGCGAGAAGCTCGCACGACGACCCGATCGAGGCGCCGTCGCCGACGACGGCGTCGGTGACCACGGTGTCGTCGCCGATCGTCGCGGCCGGCCCGATCACCGACCGCTCGACGAGCACGCCGTCGCCGATCCGCGCGCCGTCCATCAGCACCGAGCCGGAGACGCGGCTGCCCTCGCCGATCTGCACGTCGGCACCCACGGTCGTCCCGTCGGTGAGCGACGCCGACGGCGCGACCTTCGCGCCGGGCAGCAGCAGGGCCGTGCCGACGGGGCCGGGCAGGGCGGCGGTGGGCGCGGCACCCTGCACGAGGTCGGCGCTGCCGCGCACGAAGGAGGCGGGCGTGCCGAGGTCGAGCCAGTACGACGACTCGACGTGGCCCTGCAGCCGCGAGCCGCCCGTGAGCAGGCCGGGGAACGTCTCGCGCTCGACCGAGACGGGCCGGCCCGCGGGGATCGCGTCGAGCACGTCGCGCCGGAAGACGTAGCAGCCGGCGTTGACCTGGTCGGTCGGCGGCGTGAGCGTCTTCTCCAGGAACGCGGTGACGCGGCCGGTGCCGTCGGTGGGTACGCAGCCGAAGGCCGTCGGGTCGGGGACCCGCACGAGGTGCAGGGTGGCGTCGGCGCCGGCGGTGCGGTGCTCGCCGACCACCGCGCGGACGTCGACGCCGGAGAGGATGTCGCCGTTGAACACGACGACCTCGTCGAACTCCGGGGCGAGCTCGTCCGCCGCGTACCGAATGCCCCCGCCGGTGCCCAGCGGCTCGGGCTCCGGGCGGCAGGTCAGGTCCAGGCCGAGCGCAGACCCGTCACCCAGGAAGCCCTCGAACACCTCCGCCCGGTAGGCGGTGCCGAGCACGACCCTGCGGATGCCCGCGGCGGCGATCCGCGAGAGCAGGTGCGCCAGGAACGGCACGCCCGCCGTGGGCAGCATGGGCTTCGGTGTGGTCACGGTGAGCGGGCGCAACCGGCTGCCCTGCCCCCCGACGAGCACGACCGCGGCGGTCCGGGCCGGGTCGATCACCGCCGTCTCCCCCGCCTGCATCACCGGTAGACCCCCCTCGTCGATGACGAATCGTGACCGCGGGCGATAGTGTGGACCCTCCCTGGGGCGTCCGGCGGCACGACCCCGCCGGAGTCCCGCCCGTGGGGGTACGAGCAGGAGGGGTGCGGTGGCCTCGAATGCGTGGGAGCGCGCCCAGGACGCCATCGCGCACGCCTCCCAACGGGCCACGGAACGTGACGAGGACATCGTCACGCCCGACACGGCCGTCTCGCCGTTCGACGCGTCGAGCACCACGGTGCTGCCGCACACGATGGCCTCGCGGCGCGGACCGGGTCAGGACCCGGACCTCACGCAGCGTCTGCGCACCAACGGTCACGCGAACGGGCAGCACCGCGCGCCGGACCCCCGGCACCCGGCCGACCCCGCCGACCACCAGGACGGTGACGCGACCACCGTGCGCTTCGAGACGCGGTCGAGCACCCACCCGGGCACCTCGCCCTTCCCGGCCAACCCGTTCCCCGGCGGCCCCGGCCCGGCGCCGGCCGACGATCGGGACGAGACACCGACCGCGGAGACCGAGCGCCCGTGGTGGAAGCGGCTGTTCGGCCGTTAGGCCTGCTCGACCCGCGCGTGGAACGCCTCCAGCCGCGCGTCGACGGCGTCGGCGTGCGAGCTCGGCAGGGCGTGCGTGGCGTCCGCCCACACCTCGACCTCGACGTCCGGGATCAGGGCCCGCGCCCGGGCGGCGGCCCGACCGGCGCGCAGCACGGCGCTCCGGCCGCCGAGCAGGGCCAGCACCGGCATCGCGAGCGAGCGCAGCGCGGCGTCGGACGGGTAGCCGGGCGGGCCTAGGCGCATCCGGTAGGTCTGCGCGCCGAGCTCCATGACCGGGATGATCAGGTCGTCGGTCGGCGGCGCCTCCCCGCCGGCGTGGCGGAGAAGGAGCGTGCGGCCGTGGTGCGGGGAGACGACGGAGGCCAGTGAGGCGAGCACGAACCCGGGCCGCAGGCGCGCGAGCGTGTGCGCCGGGTCGAGCAGCGCGAGCGAGCGCACGGCCGCGGGGTGCCGCACGGCGAGCTCCGTACCCCACCGCCCGCCCAGCGAGGCGCCGACGACGTGGACCGGACCGTCGAGGGCGTCGACCACCTCCGCGAGCCAGGCCGCCTGGTCGGCATCGCCCGCGATCGGCGCGGTCTGCACGCTGGCACCGGGCTCGCCGAGCAGGTCGAGGGCCCACACGGTGCGCCGGGCCGCGAGGGCCGGCAGGTTCGGCGCCCACATGGCGGTCGTGCCGATGCGCCCGGGGACCAGCAGGACCGGAGTGCCGCCGCCGGACCCGAACCGGTGCACGCGGACAGTGCCGTAGCTCGTGTCGACCGTCCGCGACACGTGCGGCGGCAGCACCGCCATGGCCGCGTGCAGCGCCATCGCGTACCGCGCGCGGGCGTGCTCGTCGACGAACGTCCCGACCGTCGTGGTGCCCACGGGTCGAGGAGACCGCGGTCGGGGCTCGTCGCGCCACGGTCTTCCGTCCATCACCGACGGCCGAACGGCTACCGACGCAGCGCGCCTACCCCGGCAGCGCGGCGACCTCCGGGCGGGCGCCGGCGAAGCGGCGGTCGAGCTCGTCGCGGGTCCAGGCGTCGCCTCGGCGTTCGAGGGCCCGGCGGCCGGCGCGGGTGCGCGCGACGAGCCCGGAGAGGACGAGGTTGCGCAGCACCGCGGGCGGCACCGTCCACGGGAGCGCATCGGGCAGTCCCAGGTCGCGGAGCGCCTCGCGGCCGAGGAACCAGCGCAGCAGGCCGAGCACGTGGCGGCGGCGCAGCTCCCCGCGCACACCGCCCGCGAGGGTGCGCTGGCCGTCGACGAGCGCGCCCGCGAGCGCCGGACCGGCGGGCGTCACGTCGTCCTGGACGAGCAGGACGTGGTGCAGGAAGTGGTTCTGCTCGCGTTCGGTGGTGAACAGCCAGTCGTCGTCGACGCCCATGAGCCAGCCGACGTAGCGCCACAGGTGCATCACCGCGCGGGACTCGGCGGGCGTCACCACCCAGCCCAGCAACCGCGCGCCGAGCAGGCCGGTGCTGCTGAACAACCCGAGGGTCGCCGCCTGGTCCGACTGGTTGACCGGCAGGCCCCAGTGCCCGACGTCCCAGCGCCCGTTGGTCTCGAAGCGCCGGTTCACCAGCGCGTGCATGGCCCGCACGTGCACGGTCAGCCGCCAGCCCTCGCCGTCGCGGCGCATCCCGCCCGGGGAGATCACCGCCCGCGCCCACTCCGTCGTCTCCCCGAGCCGGCGCGTCGCGGTCGACCCGGTCAGCCCGCCCGTGGCCACCAGCAGGTCGGCGGGTCCTCCGAAGCGGTAGCCGCCGATCAGCGACAGCGTGAGCAGCACGTCGTCGAGCGTGCGGCCCATTCTCCGCAGCGCGCGTCCGCCCCGTTCGACCTCCTCGAAGTCCACCCACGCCGGCGTGGCCTCGACCGCGGCGAGGAAACGCCGCAGACCGGGCGCCTCGACGGCCGCCGACGGGTCGGCCAGGGCTCGGTGGAACGCCGCCATCGTCACGCGCTCGCCGTCGCCGCGGGGCCTGCTCATCGCCGCGGCGAGGTCGGCGCCGACCTCGTCGCGCGCCAACATCCGGGTACCGATCCGGTCGAGCAACTCCTCGTCGACGCCGCGGACCCGGGCGACCACGCCCAGCGGTCGCGCGATGCGGCGCGACCGCTCCGGCGCCGCGCGGAAGCGTCCCGGATAGCGCGGTGTCTCCACCTGCTCGCGTGCCACCATGGCCCCCATGCTGAGACGAGTTCCTGCTCGCGTTCAAGTCGCGTTGTGACGGCGCCCCGTCGGCGGCGCCAGCCGCGCCAGGAGCGCTCGCGGGAGATGGTCGAGCGGATCGTGGCCGCGGGCCGCACGATGCTGCTCGAGCGCGGTGTCGAGGGCCTGACCACCAACCACGTCGCCGCCGCGGCCGGCATCAGCCCGGGCTCGCTCTACCAGTACTTCCCGGACAAGGACGCGATCGTCGACGAGGTCGTCGCCCGCTACGCCGACGACCTCGAGGAGCGCGTCACCCGGGCCTTCGTCGACACGGCCGCGGAGCGCGACCCGGCGCTCGCGGTGCGCCGCGTCGTGCTCGCGCTGGTCGACGCGCTCGCCGAGCACCCGGCGCTGCTGCGGGCGGTCGCCGAGCGGCTGCCGCGCGCGGGCGACGACCGGCGCGCCGCCTTCGCCCGGCGCATCGACGCGCTGCTGACGAGCACCCTGCTCGCCCGGCACGGCGGCGAGCTGCGCCACCCGGCGGGGACGGTGGCCTGGCTGCTCGTGCGCACCGTCGAGAGCCTCGCCGTCGGCTACGTCCTCGAGGAACCGCCGATCGGCCGCGACGAGTTCGCCGACGAGGTCACCGCGCTGGTGCTGGGCTACCTCGGGCGGGCGCTCGCCGGGTAGACGATCGATTCCAAGGGGTCGGTGCTCGGCGCGGCGTGCACGCAGCAGTAGTGGAGGGTGCCCAAGATCAGCGTTGCTACCCAAACGTGAGCAGGAGGCTCTCATGGACGCTGACCTGGACACCCTCGCCACGCACTCTACGTACGCACCGACGATCTGTTGAAGTCCTACCCCGAACGGGCACCTCGGCGCCCGCGGGTGGGAATCGCCTCGAAGATCAGCGACGCCGAGCTGATCACGTTGGCGGTGATGCAGGCCCTGCTCGGGCACACCAGTGAGGCCCGCTGGCTGCGCTACACCCGCTCCCACCTGCGGCATCTGTTCCGCTACCTGCCCAAGCAGCCGGGCTACAACAAGCGGCTGCGCCGGCTCGGGACCACGATCGGCTGGCTGATCGCCGTGCTGGCCCGTGACACCACCCCGTGACACCACGCTGTGGACCGACGACGTCTGGGTCGCCGATTCCACGCCGGTCGAGTGTGCCCGCTCTCCCGCGAAGCAGCGCTGCGCTCGGACGCTGGCCGGGTGGGCCGAGTACGGCTGCTGCGCCAGCCACTCCCGCTACTTCTGGGGACGACGGCTGCACCTGCTGTGCACCCTCGCGGGCTACCGGTCGGCCTCGCCCGCAGGTCGTGATCGCGGACAGGAACCACTACGGCCGCGAGTGCGGCGCCACGTTCTTCAAGCCGTGACGCCAGGTCATCGAGTCGATCAACGACACCAAGGGTCAGCCCGACCTCGAACGCCACGGCGGGCGCGCCCCGGCCAGAGTATCGGCCGGAGTATCGGCCGGAGTCTGGGTCCGCGTCGTGCAACGAGTCCTGGCCCTCTGACCGCCGCGATCTGCCACCTACGACCACTGAACCCCTGGGAATCGATCCTCTAGCACTCGGTCGGTGCGGGCCTCGTTGTCGGGGGGTGGCGCTAGTCTGGGGTTGTGTTCGAACAGGTGTTCGCATCGTTGCCGGAGGGTGTCGCCACCACCCCGCCCGGTGCGGCGTTGGGCGCCCTGCTCGAGCAGGTCGACCCCCGTCAGGTGTCCCCGCACGACGCGGTGGTCCTGGCCGGGGCGTGGCGCCGCCAGCTCTCCCACCACGAGGCCCGGTTCGCGCTGGCGGCCCGCGAGGTCGCGCTGGCCGACCCGGAGCGCCCGGGCGGGCGCCGCGAGGGCTACGGCGAGTTCCACACCGACGAGCTGCGGGCGCTGCTGGCCGAGTCCCGCACCCGGGTCGCCACGCTGTTGGGGCGGGCCGAGACCGCGATCGTGGCGATCCCCGAGCTGTGGGCGGCGTGGGACGCCGGCCGGGTCGACACCGACCGGGTGCGGCTGTGTGTCACCTGGACCTCCTCGCTGTCGACCGAGCACGCCCGCGCCGTGGTGCTCACCGTGCTGCCCGACGCGCCGCGGCTGACGCTGTCGGGGCTGATCGAACGCCTCCAGCAAGTGGCGACCGGGCTGGACCCCGACTGGGCGGCCAAGCTCTACGACACCGCGCGCCGCCAGCGCCGGGTGCGGGCCCGGCGCACCGAGACCGGGACGGTGAACCTCTCCGGGCTCGACCTGCCCCTGGATGCCGGGGCGCTCTCGGTCGCGCACGTGGAAACCCTGGCGCTGCGCGCCAAAGCCGCCGGCCACCCGGGGCTGATCGACACCGTGCGCGCCGATGTGTACCTCGCCCTGCTCAGCCCCCGCCCGGCCGGGTGGGACGACGACACCCTGGTCGCCCACGTCGTCGCCCACGCCGACCCCACCGACCCCCGCGGCCGCCGCACCCCCCGGTATGTCGGCGCCCCCGGCCCCCGCCCCGGCGACAACACCACCACCACCGCGGACCGCGAGCCCGCACCCGACGAGCCCGAGGAGCCCGAGGAGCCCGAGGAGCCCGAGGAGCCCGAGGAGCCCGAGGAGCCCGAGGAGCCCGAGGAGCCCGAGGAGCCTGGGCCGGCGGTGGCGGGCCGGCGGGTGACGGCGTCGCGGCGGGCGCGGATCGAGATGCGGATCGGGCTGCTCACCCTGCTCGGATTCGACGAGAAACCCGGCACCATGCCCGGCTACGGCGTCATCCACGCCCCCTTCGCCCGCGGGTTCGCCCGCCAACTCTGCCACGCCCAGTGGCGGATCGCGGTCACCGACGAGAACGGCCACCTGATCGCCGCGCTGGTCACCCGACAACGCCCCCACGACTACCGCACCACCCCCGCACCAGCCCAGCTACCCCAGCCGGCCGCGCGACCGGTGCTCGAGCTGCACATCAGCAAGACCGAGCTGACCCGGCAGCTGCGCGAACCCCGGATGTGGACACCGGTCCTCGACGACCTGCGCGCCCAGCTGCACACCCGGACCGGCACACCCGACTCACCCGCCCAGGCCCCCCGCCGATTCCCCTCCGCCGCGCTGGCCCGCTGGACCCGCACCCGCGACCGCACCTGCGTGTTCCCGCCCTGCCGAGCATCCTCGCTGGTCACCGACATCGACCACACCATCGCGGTCACCCACCACGGGCCGACCCTCGCCCACAACCTCGGATCGATCTGCGGCCACGACCACCGACTCAAACACGACGGCGGCTGGCACCTCGACCAACCCACCCCCGGCACCTTCGTGTGGACCAGCCCCACCGGACACACCTACCCCCGCCCACCCCGCCCGGTCACCCCCCACATCCCCGCACCCGGCCACTACCGCCACCGCTCGGGCACCAACCCCGCAGAGCTCGCCACCGACACACCCCTCTGGACCAACGACCCCTACCCCGACACCCCACCCACCAGACCACCACCCCGCGCCACCAC